>NZ_JBFAPC010000063.1:0-31226 GCF_040675535.1 Patulibacter sp. NPDC049589
CCGCCCCCGCCGGCGGCGTCAACCAAATAAACGGCGGCCCCACCCTTAATTTGCCCCGCCCCCGGTGGGGGGGGCCGGGGGCCCCCCCAGGACGGGGCCACCGTGTCCCGCCCCGCGGCGGGACACCCCCACGACCCAGACAAGGGCGACCATGCGTACCTCACCTCCACGCACCAGGGCCCGCCGGGGCCTGACCACCGCGGCCACCCTCGCCGCGCTGCTCCTCCCGGCCTCCGCGGCGCACGCCGCGACGACCTTTCCGAGCATCCCGGGCGATCCGACCTCCGCCTCGATCACCGTCGACAGGACCACGGTGTCCCCCGGCGAGTGGATCCAGGTCTCCGGCGACCACTTCGTCGGCCTCGGCGGCGACGGCGTCCCGCTCGTGACGCTCCGGCCCTACGACTTCGACAAGGGCCCGGAGTGGGCCGCCGACGGGATCGACCACTACACGTTCCCGGGCACGCACCAGCTCGAGGCGAAGACCTGGTTCATCACGCACCAGCCGACCGGCACCTTCTCCGGCCGCATGCAGCTGCCGCCGACCGCCACCCCCGACGGCCCGCCGCCGGGCGGGCTGAACGGCCAGCACTGGCTCCGCGTCCTCAGCGGCGCGCCGTTCACCTCCACGGGCGACAACGTCACGACGCCGATCAGCTACACCGTGCCGCTCACGGTGGTCGAGCGGATCCGGCTCGGGCTGACCGTCCAGCCCGGCGCGCCCCCCGGCGTCCCGGTCCCCGCACCCGTCTACCAGCAGGGCACGACCTTCCGTCCCGGCGCGAGCGTGACCGTGAAGGGCGCGACGTTCACGCCGGGCACGGCGCTGTCCGTCCGGCTCGACGGCGACCAGCCCGCGAACGACCTCCCGGGCGCGGCGATCACCACCACCGGGACCGGCGACGTCCCCGACGGCGCGCGCGTCACCCTGCCGGCCGGGATCGTCCCCGGGGCCCACACGCTGCGGTTCGCGACGGGCACGATCGCGCACGAGGTGCCGATCACGGTCACCAAGGCCCCGACCCAGACGCTCCTGACGCCCGAGGTCCGCCCCGGCGGCACGGTCGCGGTCTCCGTCGAAGACTACGTCGGCGTCCGCGGCACCGGCCAGAAGGTGGCGCTCGCCATCGGCAGCGCGGCGCTCGGCTGCATCACCGCCGACGGCGCGGGCACCGGCATCGGCACGGGCGTCGTCCCCGCGACCACCGCGCTCGGCCCCGTCAACCTGCTGGCCAACGTCGGGCTCTCCTGCATCGCGCCGCCGGCGGGCACGGTCGACGACCTGCCGAACTCCAGCGGCGGCTTCACCCCCCTGCTCACGGTCTCCGCGACGGCCCCGACGGTGACCGTCCCGGGCGGCCTCCAGGGCGCGCAGGTCGCGGCCTCCGGCGAGGGCTTCGCGCCCGGCGCCGCCGCGTCGGCGGCCTATCGCGGGGTCCCGCTGGCCTCCGCGCTGGGCGTCGACGGCGCCGGCCGGCTGTCCGGCACCGTCACGCTGCCGGAGGGCGTCGGCGACGGGGCGCTCGTGATCACGGCCGGCACGACGACCGCCGCGGCGTCCGTGACGGTCGCCGCCCGTCCGGCACCCGACCCGGCGGGCCCGGGGACGCCCGCGGGCCCGGCCCCGACGACCCCCGCGACGCCGACCACGCCGACGACGCCCGCGCAGCCGACGGAGCCGGCGGTCACGGCGCCGAAGCTCGGCACGTTCCGCACCCAGAAGGGCGGTCGCCGCGTGCGGATCGTCCTGAAGGGCGGCTCGAAGGTCCCGACGACGATCACGGTCCGCTCGAAGGGCAGGGTCCGCACCTCCCGCCGGGCGAAGGCCAAGGTCGTGACCCTCGCGAAGCGCACCGTCACGAAGGCGGGCACCTACGACCTGGTGCTCACCAAGGACGGCCGCGCGCTGCTGCGGCGCGCCCGCACCACGAAGGTCGTCGTGACCCTCGCGCCCAAGGGCGGGAAGGCCACGACGCAGACCCTGGCGCTCCGCCGCGGCTGAGCGCCCACGGGCGCCGTGGTCCCCGAGCCGTCGGGGGCCGCGGCACCCGACGGCGGCCGGGGGATCGCGTCGGCGGCCGTCCGCGGTCGACGCGGTCCGGGCCTCGTCGTCCTCTACGCTGGCGCGGGTGGGCGACTCCTCTGAGGCCGGCGGGCTGACCGCCCGCGACGTGCGGCTCGCCCGCGGCGGCCGGGCGGTGCTGGACGGCGCGCGGCTGACCGTCCCGCGGGGCGCGGTGACGGCGCTCGTCGCGCCGTCGGGCGCCGGCAAGAGCACGCTGTTGCGGTGCCTCAACCGCCTGCTGGACCCCGACGCCGGGACGATCGAGCTGGCCGGGCGGAACGTCCGCGGGATCGATCCGCGGGAGCTCCGCCGACGGGTCGGGCTCGTCGCCCAGACGCCGACGATGCTGCCGGGAACCGTGCGCGACAACGTCGCCTACGCCCTGCCCGCGGCGACCGACGGCGACGTCGCCCGCGCACTACGGGCCGCCGGGCTGCCCGACGCCTTCGCCGGGCGCGACGCGGCAGGCCTGTCGGGGGGCGAGCGCGCCCGGGTCGCCCTCGCCCGCGCGCTCTCCCGTGCCCCGGAGGTGCTGCTGCTGGACGAGCCGACGGCGGCCCTGGACGCGGACACCGCGGCCCTCGTCGGCCGGACGCTCCGCGCGCTGGCCGACGACGGCGTGGGGGTCTGCATGGCCGTCCACGACGTCCCGTTCGCACGCGAGCACGCCGACCGCGTCGTCGGGCTCGACGATCGTGAGCCGCCCCGGTGAGCACCGGCGTCGTCCAGGTCCTCGCGGCGCTGGCGTTCGCGGCGGCCGCGGCGGGCCTCGCCGTCCGCCTGCGGCTCGGGATCGGCCGCGAGATCGTCTGGGCCGCCGGTCGCGCGGTGCTGCAGCTGGCCGTCGTCGGCGCCGTCATCGCCGCGGTCTTCCGGTTCCCCGCGCTGTCGGCGGTCTTCCTCGCCGCGATGGCGTCCGCGGCGGCCCTGACCTCCGGGTCGCGTCTGCGCGGGCTGCCGCACCCCCGGCGGACGGCGCTGCTGGCGATCGCCCCGCCGGCGCTGGCCGCGACGGGGCTGCTGATCCTGGTCGGGGCGTTTCAGGCGACGCCGCGCGCGATCGTCCCGACCGCCGGGATCCTGCTCGGCGGTGCGATGGCCGCCACGTCGCTGACCGGACGGCGGATGCTCGAGGCCCTGCACGACGAGCTCGACGCGATCGAGACGCGTCTGGCGCTGGGCGACGACGTCCGCGGGGCGCTCGCCCCGGTCGTCAGGCGCGCGGTCGTCACGGGGCTGGTGCCGGCGATCGACCAGACCCGCAGCGTCGGGATCGTGACGCTGCCGGGGACGTTCGTCGGACTGGTCCTCGGCGGGGCGAGTCCCGCCACCGCCGCACGGACCCAGCTCGTGGTCCTCCTGGCGCTGCTGCTCGTCGAGCTGCTCGCCGCGCTCCTGGTGAGCGTGGCGATCTCGCGGGCGGTCACGGCACCGGGGGAGCGCGTCGTCGTGCCGGAGCGGGACGACGCGCGGGGGACGCCGGCGCGCTGAGGCGCCGGCGCGCGGCTCAGCGCTTGAGCGTGAGCGTCCTCGAGACGGTCTTCCCGCCCTTCGGCTTGACGCCCACGACGACCTTGAGGCCGGTCGTGCGCGGCGGGTTCCGCAGCGCCGTCGTCGACCTTGACGAAGACGGTCTCGCCGGCCGTGTAGCCGGTCCCGGTGAACGCGACGATCCCGGGGCTCGCCGCTCCGGCGGTCCCGACGGGCGGGACGATCCGGCGATCGAGGGTGATCTTGGTGCCACCACGGCTCTCGGCCGGGTCGCATCCCGTCCGCGACGACCGCCGACGACGCGCCGACGACGACCGGTGCGTCCGCATCGACCACGGGCGCCGCGCGACGCACGGCGCCCGGAGACGCGTGACGCCCCCGGGGGCGGCACCCCGGGGCGCGGGTGGCGCGCCGGGTCGGCCCGTCGGCACTGCTTGACCTTGATCGTCATCTTCACGCACGGCAGGTGCGGATCGCAGACCACGAGGTAGGTGCCCTTCTTCGTGAGCTTCTTCTTGAACGCGCCCGTGAGCTTCGGGCCGGAGTCGAACGTGATCGGCCCCTTGGCGGCGCGGGCGTTGTGCCGGGACCGGTTGCCCCAGACCCACTTGACCGTGGTGCCGGCCCTGACGCTGAGGGTGGCCGGGACGAACCGGTGGTCGATGACCTCGACCGTCGTGGTCTTCGTGGCGACCTCGACGAGGGCGACGGGGCGGTGTCGTGGTCCCTCCCCATGTGGGCGGAGCGCGACTGCGGGGCGGAGGTGTCGGGGACGCGGACACGGACGTCCCGAGGATCGCGGCACCGCCGGCGAGTCCGGCGGCGACCTCGGGCGACCGCTCCTCGGGTGGCCCCGGCCGCGGGGCCCGCGGCCCCGACGGGATCAGCGGGCGACCGCCGGCGTGCCCGCCAGCAGCGGCCCGATGACCGCCGCGATCCGCTCGACGTGCTCGCCCTTCAGGAGCTCCGCGTGCGTGCAGTCCAGCTCGTGGAGCTCGAGCCCGCCCCGGACGTGCGGCCGCCACGCGTCGACGTCGAGCCAGTCCTCCGGCCGGGGGGCCGCGGCGGCGAAGAACACGGCGCGCCCGTCGAACGGCCGGTGCTCGTGGGTCCGCATGAGCGTCGCGTTGTTGACGACGATCCCGACCATCGCGGCGAGGACCTCCTCGGGCAGCGAGGCCAGCGCGCTGCCGTCCTCGCGCAGCGCGTCGACCACGCGCTCGCGCGTCAGCGGTGCGTCGCCGAGCCGGGCGGGGTCGTGGCCGGCGATGTTCAGCAGCGCGACGAGGGCGTCGGGCTCCGTCGGCGCGGCGAGGTCGCGCCACTGGTCGCTCGGGTAGGCGTCGAGCAGCGCGAGCAGGTCGACCTCCGCGCCCTCCTCCTGCAGGAGCGCCGCGACGGCCTGCGCGACGACCCCGCCGACGGACCAGCCCAGCAGCCGGTAGGGGCCCTCGGGCTGGCGGGCGCGGATCCGGCGGGCGTAGTCGGCGGCCATCGCGTCGAGCGTCGCGGGCAGCTCGCCGGTGCCGTCGAGGCCCGCGGCCTGCAGCGCGACGACCGGCTGCTCCGCGGGCAGCAGGCGGGTCAGCCCGGCGTAGCACCAGCCGATGCCGCCGGCCGGGTGCAGGCAGAAGAGCGGCGGCCGGTCGCCGCCCGAGCGCAGCGGCAGCTCGACGTCGAGCGCGCCGGCGTCGTCCTCGTCCTCGAGCCGCAGGGCGAGCGCGGCGGCTGTCGGCGCCGCGAACAGCGCGCCGATCGAGACGTCGCGGCCGAGCGCGGCGCGCAGGCGCGCGACGGCCCGGGCGGCCAGCAGCGAGTGCCCGCCGAGGAGGAAGAAGTCCTCGTCCGGGCCGACGCGCTCGCGGCCGAGGAGCTCGGCGAAGACCCGGGCGACGAGCTCCTCCGTCGGCGACGCGGGGGCGCGGTCGTCGCCGGTCGTCGGCGCAGGCTCGTCGGGCGCCGGGAGCGCCGCCCGGTCGAGCTTGCCGCTGACCGTCAGCGGCAGCGCGTCGAGGCCGACGAACGCGGCGGGCACCATCGCGTCGGACAGCGCCTCGGCGAGGCGTCGCCGCAGGGCCGGCGCGTCGCACGCGGCGGCCGGCACGACGTAGGCCACCAGGCGGGTGCCCGCCGCGCCGGCGACCCCGCCGACCCGCGCGACGACGGCGGCCTGCTGCACGCCCGGGGCGTCCGTCAGGTGCGCCTCGATCTCGCCGGTCTCGATCCGCTGGCCGCGGATCTTCACCTGGTGGTCGCGGCGCCCCAGGTACTCCAGGGCGCCGTCCGGCCGCCAGCGGGCGAGGTCGCCGGTGCGGTACATCCGCGGGACGGGGGCGGCGCCGGCCGGTCCGGTCTCACCGACGACGTGCGGTTCGACGCGGCCGACCGCGCCGTCGTCGGCGTGTCCGGGGCCGGCGCCGACGACCACGTCCGGCACGAACGCCGCGTCGGTCAGGTCGGGGCGGCCGAGGTAGCCGTCGGCGAGCTGGACGCCCGCCAGGTGCAGTTCGCCCGCCGCACCGATCGGGACGGGCCGGCGCCGCGCGTCGAGCACGTAGCAGCGGGTGTTCCAGACCGGCCGACCGATCGGGACGCCGGCGCCGGGCAGGTCGTGCCGGCAGTCCCAGTGCGTGACGTCGACCGCGGCCTCGGTCGGGCCGTAGAGGTTGTCCAGGCCCACGCCGGGGAGCAGGTCGCGGAAGCGGTCGCGGAGGTCGCCGGGCAGGGCCTCGCCGCTGCAGACCACGCGGCGCAGGCCGGTGCACGCGGCGGCCGCGGGCTCGTCGACGAACAGCGCCAGCATCGACGGGACGAAGTGACAGACGGTGACGCCCGAGCGGGCGATCAGCTCGGCGAGCGCGCGCGGGTCGCGGTGCGCGCCGGGCGGGGCCACCTCGAGCGGGACGCCGGCGATCAGCGGCCAGAACAGCTCCCAGACGGAGACGTCGAAGCCGACGGGCGTCTTCTGCAGGACCCGGTCGCCCGGCCCGATCGGGAACGCGGCGTCCTGCCACAGCAGCCGGTTGACGATCGCCGCGTGCGGGACGACGACGCCCTTCGGCTTGCCCGTCGACCCCGAGGTGTAGAGGACGTAGGCCGGGTCGCCCGGGGCCGCGGGAACCGGCGGGGCGGCGGGCCCGCCCGTCGGCCCGACGCCGCCGCTGCGGCGCCCCGACGGCGAGGACCGGGGCAGCGTCTCGGGCCACGGGACGAGGTCGGCGAGCTCGTCGTGGACGATCGCAGCGACGGGCCGCGCGTCGTCGAGCATGCCGCGCAGGCGGGGTCCGGGCTGGTCGGGATCCAGCGGCAGGTACGCCGCGCCGCTCTTCAGCACCGCGACCAGCGAGACGAGCAGGTCGACCGAGCGCGGCACCGCGACGGCGACGATCTGGCCCGGGCCGGCGCCGAGCCCGCGGAGCGCCGCGGCCAGCTCGTCGGCGCGGGCGTGGAGCGTGGAGAACGTGACCGCGTCGTCGCCGAGGCGCACGGCCTCCGAGGCCGGGTGGCGCAGCAGGCAGCGCTCGAGCAGGTCGACGAGCGTGAGCTCCGGATCGACCGGGTGCTGCTTCGCGTTCCAGGCCTCGACGACGAGCTCGCGCTCCGCAGGGGTGGTGAGCTCCAGGTCGTCGATCGTCGGGCCGGGGGCCGTGGGGACGGGGCGTCCTTCGTGCGGGCCGGCGTCCTCGCTCTCCGCGGCGACCGCGGTCGCACGCCGGGCTCCGGCGTCCTCGGGACCCGCGGCGACGGCCGCGGCGAAGCGCCGCAGGAAGACCGGGAGCCGCTCGGCGTGCAGCGCGGCGTCGACCGCGTCGTAGCGCCCGACGTTGGCCTCGACGTCGAGGCGCGGCGGCCGGTCGCCGCGGTCGTAGAGGTTGAACGACAGGTCGTCGACCGGCCCGGCGCCGAGCGTGCCGACGACGGCGGGCACGCCGGCGAACGTCAGCGCGTAGTCGAACGGCAGCACGTTGACCATCGGCCCGTGCAGCGCGCGGCCGCCGCCGAGGGCGCCGATCGTGCGGCGCAGCGCCTCGCCGCGGTGGCGTTGGTGGCGGCGGACGCCGCGCATGCCGTCGGTGACGGTCCGGACGACGTCGGCGGGCCGCCGGTCGCCGTGCAGCGCGACGCGCAGCGGCAGGACGTTGACCATCGTCGCGGGGCTGCGCAGGGCGACGGGCCCGAGGCGCGCGAGCATCGGGATGCCGAGGACGACCTCCTCCGGGACCTCCTCGTCCTCCCGGCCGGCGGTGCCCGCCATCCGCCACACGTACGCGGCGACCCCGGCCATCGCGAGCTCCGGCCACGTCGCGTCGACGGCCTCGGCGGCGTCCCGCAGCAGGGCCATCAGCGCGGGGTCGAGCGGCTCGCTCGCCCGGTGGACGTCGTGGCCCGCGGACTCAGGGCGGTCGGTCAGCGTGGTGATCCGCGGCGGCGTCGCGAAGCAGGCGCGCCAGTGGTCGTCGTCGCGACCTGCGGCCGGAGAGTCCCGGTACGCCCGCTCGACCTCCAGGGTGGCGGCCAGCGCCGGGAACCAGGGCGCGACCGGGTCCTCGCCGGCGGCCAGTGCGGTGTGGATCTCGGCGGCGCGCCGGGCGATCAGCGACAGCCCCATGGCGTCGGCGGCCAGGTGGTGCACGCGCTGGAACCACACGACGTGGTCGTCGGCGACGCGCAGCAGGGCCTCGTCGAAGAGGCGGTCGCGCTCGAGGTCCAGTGGGCGGCGCCAGGCCTCGCGCGTCCACGCCTCGGCGGCTCCGTCGGGGTCCGGCTCGCCGCGCAGATCGACCACCGGCAGCGGCCAGGCGCCGGGCGCATGCGGCCGCTGGACGGGGAGCTCGCCGGCCGTCTCCACGCGGACGTGCAGGCCCTCCGCCTCGTCCACCGCCGTCCGGATCGCGGTGGCGAGCAGGTCGAGGTCGAGCGGCCCGTGCAGCTCGAGACACTCCGCGGTGACGAAGGCCGAGCTGCCGGGGTCGAGCTGCTGCGCGAACCAGATGCCCTCCTGGGCGGCGGTCAGGGGCAGCGCGGTGCTGTGGTCGTCCGCCATGCGGTCAGGCTACGGGCGGTCGGCGGCCCTCGATCAGCGCCCACCAGGCGGTGACCGTCGGGACGTCCGAGAGCTCCATCAGGTCGACCTCGACGCCGGCCTCGCGCAGGCGGCCGACGAAGGCCATCGCGCGGACGGAGTCCAGGGCCCAGTCGAGGACGAGGTCGTCCTCGTCGGCGATCTCGTCGGCGCTCGCCCCGACGAGCCCGGCCACGGTGGCGCGGAGCTCGTCGAGGGACGCGGGGACGACCGATGCGGCGTCGCTCATCCGCGGAGGACCAGGGTCGTGGTGAACGCCTTGCCGCCCTTGGGGGCGACGCGGACGACGACCTTCACCGACGCCACGCGCTTCAGCAGGGCCCTGGCGTCCGCCGTGAGCTTCAGCGAGAGGACGCTCGTCTGCTTGGCGGTGCCGGCCTTCAGCGAGAACGTCGCGCTCTTCACGAGCGTCAGGACCTTCGCCTTCTTCGCGCCCTTCAGACGGACCTTGCTCCTGCTGGTCACGGATACCGCGGCCTTGCCGGCGACGCTCGGGCGCACCATGGTCAGCGACACGCGGCCCTTCTTCGTCGCCTTCAGCGACTTGGAGGACAGCTTCGTGGCACGGGACGGGGCGGGCTTCGGCGGGTCGGTCGGCGTCGTGGGCGTCGTCGTCGGCTGGGTCGGGGTGGTTGGCGTCGTCTGTCCGTCACCCGTGTTCGGCGGGGGATCCGGGGTCGGATCGACGACCTGGACCGTGGTCCCCGCTCCCGTCGACGTCCCCGAGACGAAGATCAGGTGCTCGCCGGCGGCGACGGACGACGCGACCGGCACCGTCGCCGAGAACCTGCCGTCGGCACCGACGGCGATCGGGGAGCCCGTGGCCGTGCCGTCGAGGGTGGCGTTCAGCGACGCGCCGGCGGGGAAGCCCTCGCCCGAGACCTGGGCCGTGGAACCGCGGACGGCGTTGCCCGTCACGGTGATCGCGGGTGCCGACGCGTCGACCGTCAGGGTCTGGGCGAGGCTGCCGACCGCGGCGCGCGCGGGCAGATCGTCAGCGGCGAAGCCGGGATCGGCCGGCGTCTGGCACTTGGCGCCCGCCGGGAAGCGGATCGGCTGAGAGCCGGTCTGCCCGTCGGGAACGCGGACCGTCGCGCGGCCGGCGCCGGTGCCGTCCGCCTGGATACACGCGACGGTGGGGGCGGCCTGACCGGACCCGATGAGGACGCCGACCTTCTGGCCGGTGCCCGCGACGCCGACGAAGCCGGTCACCGACACGTCGACGAGGCCGCCGGGACGAACGAGCGCGTTCGTGACGGTGGCCGTCGGTGCGGCGTGCACGACGATCGGTGTGGTGATCGTGTTGACGCCGTCGGAGAACGTCAGGGCGTGCGCCCCGGGTGTCGTGGCGGGGGGAATGGTGACCTGGCTCGCCGGGAGCGCGACGATCGCGCCCGCCGCGTCCGTCGGGACCCCTGCGCCGAGCGTCGTACCGTCGAGCTCGACCGCCACGGTCGCGCTCGGGGCCAGTTGGGAGCCGCGGAGCGTCACGAGGCCGCCCTGGCTGTAGTGGGTGCCGGTCCTGTAGACGCCGGTCGGGCCCAGCGAGCCGACCTGGACCTTCTGGGTGACGCCGAAGTACGCCTGATAGGTGATCGGACGCGTCGCGCTGAGGGTGTCGCTGCTGAACGCGCCGCTGAGGATCCGGAACCAGTGCTTGCCGGCGTACGCCCCGGCGCCGAGGCCGGTCGTCGGCGTGTCCGCGGGAACGTCGATCCAGCCCGAGAAGGTCCCGTCGGCCTTGGCCTGGAACCAGATGGGCGCGTCGCCCGGAGCGCCGTCGATCGCGTCGGTGCCGCCGTAGGCCCAGAGGTCGTCCTCGTCGTCGGGCTTGATCGCGATCCACGGGAACCCGACGCCGGTGTCGCGGACGAACCCGGTGCCGGAGATCGCGACGCGGCCACCGGCGACGACGTCGCCGGGGTCGAGCGTGATCTTCGCGCCGCTCCCGCCCGGGTCCGTCCAGACGGCCGGGCCGGCGTGAGCAGCCGTCGCGCCGAGCAGCGACAGGAAGAAGGACATCGCGACCACCACGGTCGCGAGGAGGGGTGAGCGGAGCCGGATCGGGCCCCGCGGATCGGTCTGCATCTTGCTCCTCGGGTGGCGGAGGGAATCCCGGACCGCGAAGCCAACCGCGTATCGTTAGGTTAGCCTACTTAGGCCTGCCGTCTTAGGACACCCTGATGCGGCAATCAAAGCAGAATCACTCAGAGGAGAGTCCCCTTGTCCCGCCACTCATCCCGCCGTCGCGTCCTAGTGGCCGGCAGCGTCGCCGTCGTCAGCGCCCTCGCCGCCACCTCCGTGGCGTCCGCGGAGGCCACGAACCAGCCCGGCTGGTCGTTCAGCTCGCAGGACCTCGCGGGCGGCGTCGTCCTCGGCTACGAGACCGCGATCGACCCGGTCAACCATCGCGTCTACGAGGCCGATGCGCAGCCCGCGACGGTCACGCGGACCTACCAGAAGACCGGGCCCGCGACCTGGGACCCGACCATCTTCACGGAGGCGGTGACGACGCCGTCGACCGCGAAGGTCGTCTCGTTCAGCACCCTGAACCACTCGTTCGTGCGGTCCTACTCCTTCACCGGCCTCCTGCAGCTCGACGGCGTGACGGCGAACTCCGCCGTCGTCTTCCCGGGCACGGCCGGACCGGGGACCACCGGCGTGGCCTCGGCGAACAACCGCGGCACCGGCAACCACCCGTACGGCATCGCGGTGGACGGCACGACGACCAACCCTGCCGGCGATCCGGACCCGACCCTGGTCAGCGTCCAGACCCGCTCGTCGACCGTCGCGATCTGGAAGGCCTCGGCCTCGCCGGCGAACGCCGACGTCATCACGAAGGCCAACAACGGCACGGACCCGGCGTTCAGCCGCGCGCGCACCCCGGTCGTCGACAGCAAGCGCCACAAGGCGTACGTCGTGTCCTACAACGCCAACTCCGGCACGATCGCCCAGATCGACCTCGCGACCAAGAAGGTCGAGGCCTACATCCCGGTCCCGGGCGCCGTCGGCCTCGCGATCGACGAGGACAAGGGCATCCTCTACGCCGGCACCTACTCGACGACGGCGTCCGACACCGTCAAGGTCATCGACCTGAGCAAGGTCGTGGCGGGCACGCCCGCCAACCAGGCCGACAACGCCGCCAACGCCCAGGCCGTCGTCGCGACCTCGGGCCCGGTCGGCCGCAACGCGCGTCCGGGCTTCGATCCGGTCGGCAAGAAGGTCTACACAGCGAACAACAGCGACAAGACGGTCTCGGTCGTCGACGTCGACCCGGCCAGCCCGACGTACCTGCAGAACGTCAAGACGATCACGCCGGCCGGCACGCCGAACGCGATCGCCGTCGACCCGCAGCGCCGCCTCGTCTACTCCGCCGATCTCGGCGGCAAGGTCGTCTCGGTCTACGACGCGAACACCAACGAGTTCGTGCAGGGCATCCCGACCGCCGGCAGCGCGATCGACGTCGACGTCGAGCCGTCCACCGGCGTGGCGTACGTGTCGAGCCAGAGCAGCGGCGCTGCCAACGTCGCGGCACCGCTCCAGGCGTTCTCGGTCACCCGCGACGCCGACCTGCCCAAGGGCGACAAGGGTGACGCCGGCGCCGCCGGTGCCCCAGGTGCGGCCGGTCCGGCCGGTGCTCCCGGCGCCGCCGGTCCCGCGGGTGTCGCCGGTCCGGCCGGCTCGTCCGCCGGGTCGCTGAGCGTCTCGCTCAGCTCGCTGCGCGTCGTCGGCTCGAAGGTCTCCGTGAAGGCGCCGGGCGCCGGCACGTTCAAGGCGACGCTGAAGAAGGGCAAGACCACGATCGCGTCCGGCAGTGCCACGGCGAAGAAGGCGGGGACGATCAAGGTCACGCTGAAGACGACGAAGGCCGGCAAGAAGGCGTTGGCCAAGAAGTCGGTCTCCGGCACGCTGACCGTGTCGTTCACGCCCGCGAAGACCAAGACGGTCGCCGCGCAGCGCTCGGTCAAGGCGAAGCTCGCCCGCACGAAGCGCTAGGGCCCAGGGGTGGGCGCGGTCCGGTCCGGACGGCGTTCACCCCGCCGCAGGTTCAGCAGATGCTTAGGGGACCCGACATTCCGCCGGCATTCGAGGTAGGGTCACCTAAGGATGCATCTCGTGTCCGCGAGATCCGCCTCGAGCACGTCCGTGAGCCGGTCCCGCGGTCCGCAGTCTGCGCATCGATCCGCCTCCCACCCGACCCGTAGGAGCCACCATCTCCCAGCCGCTCAACACGGTCGCCCTGGTCACCGGGGCCGGCCAGGGCATCGGCGCCGCCGTCGCCCGCGGGCTCGCCGTCGACGGCGCGCGGGTGGTGGTGACGGACCGCTCGGCCGCCGACGCGGAGTCCGTCGCCGCCGCGATCGGGGGCCCAGCCGTCGCGCGAGCCCTCGACGTCACGGACCGCGACGCCGTCCTGGAGGTCGTCGCGGGGATTGAGGCCGATGTCGGCCCGATCGGGATCCTCGTCAACGCGGCCGGGGTCCTCGTGCCCGGCCCCGCGGTGGAGACGGACGACGAGACGTGGGACCGCACCTTCGCGGTCAACGCCACGGGGGTCTTCAGCGTCTCCCGCGCCGTGGCCCGGTGCATGACCCCGCGCGGCGCCGGCAGCATCGTGACGATCGCGTCGAACTCGGCCGGCGTGCCGCGCACCGGGATGGCGGCCTACGGCGCGTCGAAGGCGGCATCCGCGTCGTTCACCCGCAGCCTCGGCCTCGAGCTCGCGCCGCACGGCATCCGCTGCAACGTCGTCGCGCCGGGCTCGACCGACACCGCGATGCTGCGCGACCTGTTCGCGGGGGACCCGGACGCCGAGCGGCGGACGATCGCCGGCGACCTCCAGAGCTTCAAGCCGGGCATCCCGCTCGGGCGCATCGCCACCGCCGACGACATCGCCGACGCGGTTCGCTTCCTGGTCTCCGACCGGGCGCGGCACATCACGATGCACGACCTCTACGTGGACGGCGGCGCGACGCTCCGTGGCTGAGCCGGCCGTCCCACTCCCGCCCATCGGAGGACGCATGAGCACCACCCTCGCCGACCGCACCGCCGAGGACCTCCTCGCCGACCACGCGCCGGGCCGCTCGTACTTCGGATCGCGCCGCGGCGTGCTGCTCGCCGAGGGCGAGCGCGCGATGCTGGAGCCCGGTCCCGCCGCGACGCTCGTCGAGCGGGCCGAGAGGCTGCTGGCCGACCACGCCGACGGCGACCCGGATGCGCTGCTGCTCGGCGCGCTGCCGTTCGCGCCCGGCGGCGTCGCCCGCGTCTTCGTGCCCGAGCGGGTCCGGCGCGCGCCCGCGCTGCCGATCCCGGACGCGATCGCCGCGGCCGTGGCCCCGCGACCTTCCGCCCCGGTCCCCGGCGACGGCGGCCCCTGGCACGTCCGCCCGCTGCCGGAGCCCGGCGTCTACGCCGCCGCGGTCGACGAGGCCGTCCGGCAGATGCGCGCCGGCGGCCCGCTGCAGAAGGTCGTCCTCGCCCGCGCCCTCGAGCTGACGGCGCCGGAGCCGATCGACGTCGGCGCCCTGCTCCGCCGCCTGGCGCTCCGCGACCCCCACGGCTACGCGTTCGCCCTCGACCTCGGCGAGGGCGCGACCCTCGTCGGCGCCAGCCCGGAGCTCCTCGTCTCCCGCCACGGCGACCTCGTCGTCGCGCGCCCGCTCGCGGGCTCGACGCCGCGCCTGCGCGACCCGGGGGAGGACCACGCCGGCGCCGCCGCCCTCTTCCGCTCGTCGAAGGACCGCGGCGAGCACGCGCTCGTGGTGGACGCCGTCGCCGCCGCGCTGACCCCGCTCTGCGCCGAGCTCGACGTGCCGCCCGAGCCGTCGCTCGTGCGCACCAACGCGATGTGGCATCTCGCCACAACGGTCGTCGGCCGGCTCGCCGACCCGTCGACCACCGCGCTGGAGCTCGCCGAGGCGATGCACCCGACGCCCGCGGTCTGCGGCACGCCGGAGCGTGAGGCCGCCGCGCTGATCGCCGACGTCGAGCCGTTCGACCGCGGCCCGTACGCCGGGACCGTCGGCTGGCAGGACGCGTCCGGCGACGGCGAGTGGGTCGTCACGATCCGCTGCGGGATCGCGCAGGACGACCGCCTGCGGGTGTTCGCCGGCGCCGGTGTCGTGGCCGGCTCGCGCGGCGTCGACGAGCTCGCCGAGACGCAGGCGAAGTTCCGGACGTTCCTCTCCGCGCTGGGCGTGGAGGAGCAGCGATGACGTCCCCCGGCGAGGGCGCCCGCAGCGGCGGGGCCCGCGACGGCGGTCTGCCGACGCCGCCCGGTCCGGCGCAGGCCGTCGCCGACGGCGTCGTGCCCTGGCCCGCGGATCTCGCGGCGCGCTGGCGCGACCGCGGCTACTGGCGCGGCGAGACCTTCGGGTCGATGCTGCGCGAGCGGGCCGACGCCCATCCCGACCGGCTCGCCCTCGTCGCGGGCGAGGACCGCTGGACCTACGCCGAGCTCGACGAGCGGGCCGACCGGCTCGCCGCCGGCTTCCGCGGCCTCGGGATCGCCCGGGGCGACCGGGTCGTCGTCCAGCTCGGCAACGGCTCCGCGTTCGTCGAGGTCGTCTTCGGCCTCTTCCGGATCGGCGCGCTGCCGGTCTTCGCCCTGCCGCCGCACCGCCGCACCGAGATCGTCGCGTTCTGCGAGCAGGCGGAGGCCGTCGCCTACGTGATCGGCCCGCCCGCCGGCCGCTTCGACCCGCGGACGCTCGCGGCCGAGGTCCAGCGCGAGGTCCCGGGTCTGGTCCACGTGATCGTGGCCGGCGACGCCACCACGCCGGTCGACGCGCTGCGCCCGTTCGTCGGCCTCGAGAGCGTCCGCGCCGCCCACCGGCCGGACCGCGCGGTGATCGACGCGCCCGCGCCGGGTGAACCGACCGGCGCGCCGCGTCCGGGTGCGCCCGGTGCCCCCGCGATCGACAGTGAGACGTCCGCCGATAGCGTGCCGTCCGCCCACCGCGTGTCGCCGGGCGCGGCCGCGTTCGCCGGCGTCTGGGCCGCCGCGCCGGACCCGGACGGCTGGGCCCCGCTGCCCGGCGACGTCGCGTTCCTGCAGCTCTCCGGCGGCAGCACCGGCGTGCCGAAGCTCATCCCCCGCACGCACGACGAGTACCTCTACACGCTGCGCCGCAGCGCCGAGGTCTGTGGCCTGGGGTCGGGCAGCGTCTACCTGGCGACGCTGCCGGTCGCGCACAACTACCCCCTGAGCTCGCCCGGGATCATGGGCGCCTTCCACGCCGGGTCACGCGTCGTCCTGGCCCCGTCGCCGGACCCCGACACCGCGCTGGGCCTGATCGCCGCCGAGGGCGTGACGATCACCGGCGTCGTGCCGCCGCTCGCGCTCGTGTGGATGGACGCCGTCGCCGGCGGCACGGTCACGTACGACCTCTCGTCGCTGCAGGTCCTGCAGGTCGGCGGCGCGAAGCTCAGCGCCGAGGCCGCCCGCCGCGTCCGGCCCACCCTGGGCTGCACGCTGCAGCAGGTGTTCGGGATGGCCGAGGGCCTCGTCTGTTACACGCGACTGGACGACGACGAGCACACGATCGTCACCACGCAGGGCCGGCCGATGGCCGCCGACGACGAGGTGCTCGCGGTCGACGAGGACGACGAGCCCGTCGCGGACGGCGAGACCGGGTCGCTCCTGACCCGCGGGCCGTACACGATCCAGGGCTACTACCGGGCGGACGCCCACAACGCGAAGGCCTTCACGCACGACGGCTGGTACCGCACCGGCGACCTCGTGCGCCTGACCGCGGACGGATCGATCGTGGTCGAGGGCCGCGACAAGGACCAGATCAACCGCGGCGGCGAGAAGATCGCCGCCGAGGAGGTCGAGAACCACCTGCTCGCCCACCCCGCCGTGCACGACGCGGCCGTCGTCGCGATGCCCGACGAGTACCTCGGCGAGCGCAGCTGCGCGTTCGTCGTCCTGCGCGACGGGGCGGAGGTCCGCGGAGTCGAGCTGCGGCGCTTCGTCCGCGAGCGCGGCCTCGCCGACTACAAGGTCCCCGACCGCGTCGAGCTCGTCGACGCGTTCCCGCGCACGAACGTCGGCAAGGTCAGCAAGAAGGACCTCCGCGCCGAGATCGTCCGCCGCCTGCATCCCGCCGACGCCTGAGGGCCCGCCGCGCCGCCGCGTCCGCCCACCGTCCTCTCGGCCCGCGTCGCTCCTTCGCGACACCCGCCGCACCGCATCTCCTTCGCAACACCCGCCGTACCGCCCGCCCCGCGCCCCACCTTCACCACCCGGAGACCCACCATGGCCATGGCCAAGATCCCCCCCTACGCGCTGCCCGACGCGTCCGACCTGCCGCGCAACCGCGTGGACTGGCGCGTCGACCCCGACCGCGCCGTCCTGCTCGTCCACGACATGCAGAACTACTTCGTCGACGCCTACACGCCCGGCGACGGTCCGCTCGACGTCGTGATCCCGCAGATCGACGCGCTGCGCCGCGCCGCCAACGCCGAGGGCGTCCCGGTCGTCTTCTCCGCCCAGCCGCCGGACCAGCATCCCGACGACCGCGGCCTGCTCAACGACTTCTGGGGTGCCGGACCTGGCGCGGGCCCGGGCGCGCGGCCGCAGGACACCGCCGTCATCGACGCGCTGCAGCCGGGCGCGGAGGACCACGTCCTGACGAAGTGGCGCTACAGCGCGTTCCAGCGCACCGACCTGCGCGAGCGGATGCGCGCCCAGGGTCGCGACCAGCTGATCATCACCGGCATCTATGCCCACATCGGCTGCCTGATGACCGCCTGCGAGGCGTTCATGCAGGACATCCAGGCCTTCTTCGTCGCCGACGCCACGGCCGACTTCTCGCTCGAGGACCACCGGATGGCGCTCCGCTGGGCCGCCGAGCGGTGCGCCGTTACGACGAGAACCGACGCGGTGCTCGAACAGCTGCGGGTTCCCGCAGGCGTGCGGAGGTCGGGCCGAGACGCTCTCGGGACCCGGCCGACGGTCAGTCCGGCGAGATGACGCGAAGCCCGGGGAGCTCGTCGACGTAGCCCGGGCGGTCGCGCGTGAGCAGCGCCCGGCCGGTCGTCGCGGCGTGGGCCGCGATGTAGAAGTCAGGGAGGGGCGAGCGCCGGGCGCCCCCACGGCGGCGGTAGCGCAGGAGGCAGCGGCCCGCTAGGAACGCGGCGTCCCACGGCAGGTCCTCCCGGGCGATGCGGGCGGGGAGCGCCCGGTCGAGGTCCTCGATCCGCGCGAACCCCACGGACAGCTCCGCGTAGATCAGCGGGTTGATGAGGACCGGTCCGGCGTCGAAAGCCTGCGCGAGGTGGTCGGCGGACCAGTCCGCCCAACGTGGGTCGTCGGTGAAGACGTCGAGCAGGACGTTGGCGTCGACGATCGTGCCGAGGGTCACGGGTCAGGCGTCGCCGCGGGTCAGGGCCATGATCTCGTCGGTGCTCATCGTGACCCCGCCGCGGCCTCGCATGCTCGTGGCGAGGGACGCACCGTCACCGGGCGCCCGGCGGACGAGCCGGACGGCATCGTCGTCGACCTCGAAGTCGACCTCGCTCCCGGCCTCGATCCCGAGCCGCCGGCGGACGTCCTGGGGGATGGTGACCTGCCCCTTGCTCGTCACGCGCATCATTGGATCCTAGCACGGTATTACTCGCTGGTATTACTGTCGGGGAGGCTCAGAAGCGCCAGGTCAGGGCCGGCGAGTCGCCTCCTCAGGGACCGTCGGCGGCGCTGTCCAGCGCGAGGTGCCGCAGCTTCTCCGGGTTGCGCGCGAAGCGCAGCGCCGCGATCCGGCCGTCGACCACGTCGATCGCGATGACGGTGGTGACGCTGCCGTCGGCGCGACGGTGGACCTGGCCCGGCTGGCCGTTGACCAGGGTGCGCTCGGCCGAGACGACGCCCTCGTTGCCGCGCAGCCGGGCGGTGTGGACGAGGAAGCGAGCCACGTCGGACGGGCCGTGGACCGCCCGCAGCGCGGCGCGGACGATGCCGCCGCCGTCGCCCCAGAGGACGACGTCCTCCGCGAGCAGCTCCTCCAGTGCCTCGAGCTCGCCGCCCTCGACCGCGGCGGTGAAGCGGTCCAGCAGCCGGTCGCGGGCCTCGTCGTCGGCGTCGAACCGCGGCCGGCCGGCCGCGACGTGGCGCTTGGCCCGCGCGACGAGCTGGCGGGCGTTGTCCTCGCTGCGGTCGACGATCTCCGCGATCCGCGGGTAGTCGTAGTCGAAGACCTCGCGCAGCAGGAAGGCCGCGCGCTCCACCGGCGTCAGCCGTTCGAGCGCCACCAGCAGGGCCTGCGAGAGCGTGTCGGCCAGCTCGCTGCGCGCGGCCGGCCCGGGTCCCGGGTCGACGAGCAGCGGCTCGGGCAGCCACGGACCGACGTACGCCTCGCGGCGAACGCGGGCCGAGCGCAGCACGTCGATCGACATCCGGGTCGCGACCGTGGTGATCCACGCGTCGGCGTTCTCGACCGGGGCGGGCTCGCGGTCCAGGCGGACGACGGACTCCTGCGCGACGTCCTCGGCCTCGGCCACGCTGCCGAGCATGCGGTAGGCGATCGCGAAGGCGGTCTTGCGGGCGTGCTCGAGCGTGGCGGGCTGCATCTGATGGTCCGACGAGACGGGGCGGCGTGCTGTGACACCCGATCACGTCCCGGGCACGGGCGCCACCCCGGACGGTCGCCGGACGCCACGCCGACCCCGTCGGGGCGGGGTCCGGGGAGGAGCGGGTGGCGCCCGACCCCCCGACCCGGCCGGGAGGCACGGGCGCGCCGATTCAATATCCGTTACAGCGGATCGCCTTTACCGTGAATCGGCCCGGATCCGCCGGGCGCCACCCCGAGAGGAACACGGCATGAGCGAGAGGCACCTGAAGTTCGGCGCGGCGCCCGTGGGCGTCGGCGGCCCCGGCCAGCAGCGCACGTGGCTGAGCCCGGAGATCCCCGGCGACGCCAGCGTCGACATCCGCTGGTTCATCGACCTGGCCCGGCGCTTCGAGGAGGCGAAGCTCGACTTCGTCTTCATCGTCGACAGCCACTTCATCACCGCCGACTCGCCGAACCACTACCTCAACCGGCTCGAGCCGCTGACGCTGCTCTCGGCGCTCGCCGTGTCGACGACCAACATCGGCCTGGCCGCGACGATCACGACGTCCTACACCGAGCCCTTCCCGATCGCCCGCCAGCTCGCGTCGCTGGACCTCATCAGCGGCGGCCGCGCCGGCTGGAACGTCGTCACGAGCCTCGACCCCGGGACGGCCGGCAACTACGGACGCGAGGAGCACCTCGACTACGCCACCCGCTACTCACGGGCGCGGGAGCACGTGGAGGTCGCCCGCGGGCTGTGGGACTCCTACGAGGACGACGCCTTCCCGCGCGACAAGGAGGCCGAGGTCTTCTTCGACCGCACCCGGCAGCACGCGCTGAACCACCGCGGCGAGCACTTCGCCGTCACCGGCCCGCTGAACGTCGAGCGCTCGCGCCAGGGGCAGCCGGTCGTGTTCCAGGCGGGCGACTCGTCCGAGGGCCGCGACCTGGCGGCCACCGTCGGCGAGGGGATCTTCACGATGCCCCGGACGTTCGACGACGCCCGCGCCTACTACGCCGAGATGAAGGACCGGGCGGCCGCGAAGGGCCGGAACCCCGACGACGTGCTGATCCTGCCGTCGCTGACGTTCGTCCTGGGCGACACGGACGAGGAGGCGCGCGCGACCGAGGAGGCCGTCTACGCCGCGAAGGACTTCGGCAGGACGCTGGCCGAGTTCGGCCGGCCCTACGGCTGGCACGACTTCTCGCAGTACGACCCCGACGCGCCGTTCCCGGACGTCGCGGGCTTCGCCGCCACGGGCGGCCGGACGATCGCCGACCACCTGCAGGCCGTCGCCGCCGAGCGGGGCCTGTCGCTGCGCGAGACCGTCCTCTACGCCGAGCGCCGCCAGCGCACCGCGTTCGTCGGCACGGCCCGGACGGTCGCCGACGAGATCGAGCGCTGGTTCGTCGGCCGCGCCGCGGACGGCTTCATCACCCACGTCACGGTGCCGAGCGAGTTCGACCGCTTCGCCGCCGAGGTGCTGCCGATCCTGCGGGAGCGCGGCCTCTTCCGGACCGAGTACGAGGCCGACACCCTGCGCGGCAACCTCGGGCTGCCGGTCCCGGAGAACGTGCACACGGTCGCGCGGCGCGGGGTGTCGGTCCCGGCCTGACGCGGGTCCGACGTCCCGCGCCGAGGACGCGCCGGGCGGGGCGCGTCGGGCCGGGAGGCCGGACGGACCTACGCTTCGCGCGCAACCTTCAGCGCGTCCGCCCACCACACGAGGTCGGTCGCGAGCGTGTCGAGGCGCCCGTCGAGGGGCGCGAGCATCTCGACGTCGAAGGCCTCCGCCCGGAGCGCGGGGACCATCAGCTCGGGGAGGATCGCCACCGAGGAGCGGATCGCAGCCATGTCCTGCTCGGCCGCGACGCCGCGCAGCTGGCTGACGGCGCGCGCGGCGCCGGTGCCGCCGTAGCCGACGTACGCGATCGGCTTGCGCTTCAGCTCGATCGAGAGGTGGTCCAGCGCGTTCTTCAGCGCGGCGGGGTAGCCGTGGTTGTACTCCGGCGTGACGATCACGTAGCCGTCTGCGCGGTCGATCGTCCCGGCCCAGGCGGCGGTCGCCTCGTCGGGGTACTCGCGCCCGGCGTGCGCCGGCGGCTTCACCAGGTCGTAGAACGGCAGCGGGTGGTCGCGCAGGTCGACGAGCTCCACGTCCAGGTCCTCACGTCGCCCGAGGCGGTCCACCACCCACGCGGCGGGACGCTCGCCGAAGCGGGCGGTGCGGGTGCTGGCGAGGAGGACCTGGATCAGGGGCATGCCGGCGATGGTACCCGCCGCGGCGGGGTGGATTAGGGACGCCTATGCGGGGCCGGCGGCGGGCGCGTCCGCCTCCGCGCCCCCGAGCCGCGCGGCGACGTCGACGCCGCGCAGCGAGGCGCGCAGCGCGGCGACCATCGGCGTCGCGACGGGGCCGTCGAGCGTCAGCAGCCCCACCCACGGGGCGACGACGGGGCGGACGAGCGGCACCGCGCGGACGCCGTCGGGGAGCGGGCGGCCCGACAGCCACGGGCGCCCGAGCACCGTCGACCAGCCGTCGGCGACGAGATCCAGCAGCGCCCCGAACGTGTCCGCCTCGACCCGCGGCCGCACCGTCACGCCGGCCTGCGCCAGCGCCGCGTCGACGACCCTCCGGTGCTGCATCTCCGGGGTCAGCAGGCAGAGCGGCTCGTGCGCGAGCGCCGACCACGGCACGTCGTCGGCGGTCGCGGGTCCCCGCCCCACGAGCATCAGCCGCTCCCGGTAGAGCCGCTGGACCCGCAGGCCCGCGACCGGGTCCTCGACGTAGGCGAGGCCGGCGTCGAGCTCGCGGGCCCGCAGGCCGTCGACGATCCGCTCCGCGGCCATGGACCGCAACTCGACCCGGACGCCGTCGTGCGCGCGCAGGAGCGCGCCGATCATCGTCGAGACCGCCGCGGCGGCCGTCGGGATCGTGGCGATCCGCAGCGTGCCGGTCAGGTGCTCGCGCAGCCGCCCGGCCTCGATGGTCAGCGACGAGGCGGCCGAGACCGCCTCGCGCGCCCACGGCAGCAGCGCGCGACCCTCGTCGGTGAGGAGGGCCGTCCGGCCGCCGCGGCGCACGAGCTCGAGGCCCAGCTCCCCCTCGAGCTTCGCGATGCCCGCGGACAGGGCCGGCTGCGACACGTGGCACGACGTCGCGGCTCGCCCGAAGTGGCCCTCGCGCTCGACGGCGAGCAGGTACTCGAGGCGGCGCAGCACGCCTTCATCATCACCGATGCTTATCGCCGGTGCACCAGGATCGCTTGGACCTCTATGGGCAGGTCCGGCAAGCTCCCTCGCCGCATGACCCTCCCGCCCCGGCCCCGGACCCTCGACGCGACGCTCCCGGCCCGGCCCCGGGTCCTTGCAGCGTCCCTTCCGGCTCGGCCCGCGATGGTCGCCGGGGCCCTCCCGCACCTGCGGCTGGGCACCGGGATCTTCTGCAGCGCGCTGGTCCTCGCGTTCGTCGGCGCCGCGGCCGGGACGCCGCTGCTGATCGCCCCGCTGCTCGCCACGGCGGCGCTGAAGCACGTGGCGCCGCACGACCCCGCGGTCGCCCCGCGCCCGGTGATCCTGGCGCACCTGATCGGGGCGACGACCGGGGTCGTGGCCGGGGCGCTGCTCGGCGACGGCGCGATCGCGATCGCCCTGGCCGCGGCGGGCGCGGCGGTCCTGATGCGGACCCTCGGCGTCGTCCACGCCCCCGGCGTCGCGACGGCGTACGTCGCGGTCCAGCAGCACGCCGACCACTGGTTCCCGCTCCACGTGGCCCTCGCCGGTGCGGCGGTCCTCGTGGCCACGACGGTCGTCCTCACTCCGGTCCTGCACGGACACCGCTACCCGGTGCGGCCGGTGGCCGAGGCGGGCTGAGCCCGGGGCCGGGTGTGACGTTGATCGCCGTGTGGCGCACATGGCGCAGCGCTGTCGGCGCCGGCCTGCCGTCCCGGAAGGATCGCTGCCCGGGACGTTTTCGCCGACCGAACGACGTTCGGCCTGCGACGCCCGCTCCGCGGCCCGCGACGATTCGTTCCGAGACCGTCGACCGACTCGAGCAGCGAGTGCAGCTCGGTCGCTACGTGAGAGCGATCCTCGACACGTCGGTCTTGATCGGCGCCACCGCACCCCCGGACGGCCTCGAGACCGCGATCAGCGTCGTCTCCATCGGCGAGCTGCACGTCGGTCTCCTCCTCACCAACGACCCCGACGAACGGGCCATCCGAGCGACGCGCCTCGGCGCGATCGAGGCCCGCTTCCACCCCCTGCCCGTCGACGACACCGTCGCCCGAGCATGGGGCGCCCTTCAGGCCCGCGTGCGCCGCGCCGGCTCACAGCCCCGATCGCGGACCGCGGATCTCCTCATCGCCGCCACGGCCCAGGTCCACGACGCCATCCTCCTGACCGACAACGTCGACGACTTCCGCCACGTCGCCGACGTCGTCCGCGTCGCCCGCCCCGGAGATCCGCTGCCCGTCCACGAGTAGGGCGCCGCCGCTACCGCTCGGTGACCCTGCGAGGTCGGCTCCTCTTCAACGTCCTCGCGATGGCCGCCGAGCGCTTCGGCATCGGCCGCTCGACGGTCTACCGAGCGATCGAGCACCGGCGTTGGACACGATCGGCCGCGCGCGCAACGCTGTCCCCGTCGGCGTGACCCTCCCGCCGACCGCAGACGAAAGGCTCCATCGTGAACATCTTCTTGACCGGCGCTACCGGATACGTGGGATCGGGCGTGCTGTCGGCGCTGACCTCGGCGGGGCACGCGGTGACCGCGCTCGTGCGGACCGACGAGGCGGCGGCCGCCGTCCGGCGGGACGGGGTCGAGCCCGTGATCGGGACGATGGGCGACGCCGCGCTGATCACCGCGCTCGCGCGGGACACGGACGGCGTGATCCACACCGCGTCCCCGGGCGACGAGACCAGCCCCGCCGCGGAGGACGCGCTCGCCGCCGCCGTGCTGGCCGGACTCGGCGAGCGCGACGCCGCGTTCATCCGGACGGGCGGCATCTGGGTCCACGGCTCCGGCGCGGCGATCACGGAGGCCACCCCGCGGAACGCCCCGCCGCTCGTCGCCTGGCGCGAGGAGATCGACACCCGGGTCCTGGCGACCCCGGGCGTCCGGTCGATCCTCGTCGAACCCGGGATCGTCTACGGCCGCGGCGGCGGCATCCCGAACATGGTCGTCGGCGCCGGGACGTCGGGCGACCCCGCGGCGCTCGAGCTCATCGGCGACGGGACCCAGCACTGGTCGACGGTGCACGTCGACGACCTGGGCGAGCTCTACGTCGCCGCGCTGGAGCGGGGCGCGGCCGGGTCGACGTTCCTCGGCGCGAGCGGCAGCAACCCCACCAGCCGCGAGCTGGGGGAGGCCGCGTCCCGCGCCCGCGGGCTCGACGGCCGGGTCGTCCCGGAGGCGCCGGAGCGGACCGTCGAGCGGCTCGGGGCGTTCGGGGAGGCGCTGCTGCTCGACCAGCAGGCCACGGGCGCCCACGCGCGCGAGGCCCTCGGGTGGGAGCCCACGCGTCCCTCGCTCGTCGACGAGATCGAGCGCGGCAGCTACCGGCGCGACTAGCGGCTCGTGTCGCGCCGGGTGGTCGTGCGTGGCCGGTGGGGCGCCGGACGGGCGTTCCGGCCGCCCGCGTCCAGTCGGGCGGGCCGCGGGTTCATGCCACCCGGTACCGCAGCATCGTCGCGCCCGGCGCGTCGGCGGTCGCGATCCGCTCCAGCCGCACGTTCGTCCCGCCCGGGTGAGCGAAGACGCGGACGCCGTCGCCGAGCAGCACCGGCGCGACGAAGACGAGGATCTCGTCCAGGGCGCCGGCCTCCAGGCACTGCCGCGCCACGTCGGCGCCGAGGACGTTGACCCACTTGCCGCCCGCGGCCTCGGAGGCCGCCGCGATCCCGGCGACCACGTCCGTGACGAAGACGAGGCCCGCCGCCGGCCGCGCGGGCGGGCGGTGGGTGACGACGACCTGCGGGCCCTCCCACCCGCCGCCGAACGCCTTGCCCTCGCGGTCGGCGTCGCCGCGGTGCGGGTCGTCGCCGCGGAACGTCCGCGCCCCGACGAGCAGCGCCCCGATCGTGGCCGGCAGCGCCTCGGCCTCCGGGTTCGGTCCCAGGTGCGCGGTCAGCCAGGACATGTCGCCCCCGGGGCCCGCGATGAACCCGTCCAGCGACATCGACACCGAATACAGCAGCTTCCCCATGTCCCGCCTCCGTCTCGATGGTCGCGCGATCACCTCTGGTGACCCGCGTCCGGCGCCGGACTCATCGGTCGGGCGCCGGGGCTTCGCCTCCTTCGCGGCGCCATGTCGCTCGTGAATGACCTCATGCACCAGCGACATCTCTCGTCGCGAGACGGGCGACGGGGGTCTGCGCGCCCCCGGCTGCACCCGCTTGGCGTTCGATTCGGCACGAGTTCCGCATGATCTGTCACAGCAAGGGACGCCGTCCCGTCGAAGGAGCATGACCACCACCGAGAGCACCACCACCCACGGGCCCCGCCTCGACGTCTTCGGGAACGCCAAGGCCGCCGTCGCCGGACTGGGCCGCGTCGAGGAGCGCATCGACCTCGACCCCGTCCTCCGCGAGCTGATCAAGCTGCGCGCGTCGCAGATCAACGCCTGCGCGTTCTGCCTCGACATGCACTGGACGGACGCGAAGGCCCAGGGCGAGACCGACGTTCGCCTGGCGCAGCTGCCGGCCCACGCCGAGAGCCCGTACTTCGACGCGCGCGAGAAGGCGGTCCTGGCACTGACCGACGCGGTCACGCTGGTCGCCGAGACCCAGGTGCCCGACGACGTCTGGGCCGAGGCCGCCCGGCACCTCGACGAGGCCGAGCTGGCCAACGTGCTCGTGCAGATCGCGGCGATCAACGCCTGGAACCGGATCGCGGTCTCGTCACGGATGGTGCCGGCGAGCTGGACCGCGTAGACCTACGGCGCCTCGAACATCCGCGCGAGCGCCTCGCCCACCTGCTGGCGGACGACGCGGCCGTAGCGCTGGATGTGCGAGCGCATGAACGCGGCGGCGACGTCGGCGTCGCCGGCGTCGATCGCGTCGAGGATCTCGAGGTGCTCGGCGATCGTGGTGTCGACGCGCTCCTCGGTCGTGAAGCCCTGGACGCGGAGGACGTGGATCCGGCCCGTGATCTCCTGCAGGAAGCGCTGGGCCGAGCGGTTGCCGCTGGCCTCCGCGATCCCGGCGTGGAACGCCTCGTCGGCGCCGACGAACGCGGTGGGCGGTGGGCCCGGCTCGGCGGCGGCGCGCTCGTCGCGCATGCCCTCCCAGTCGGCGCGCAGCCGGTCCAGGACGGCGCGATCGCCGCTGGTCGTGGCGCGGCGGACGACGAGGTCCTCGAGCGCGAGCCGCACGTCGTAGAGCTCCTGCATGGAGCGGACGTCCGGGACCCGCGGACGCAGGCCGCCGGAGGGGTCGCGCACGAGATGGCCGTCGCCCTCGAGCCGGCGCAGCGCCTCGCGGACGGGGGTCCGGCTCGTCTCGAACTGCTCGGCGAGCCGCTGCTCGACGAGGCGCTCGCCGGCCGGCAGCGCGCCGCGCAGGAGCTGCGTGCGCAGGCCCTCGTAGACCCGCTCGGCGTGCGGCGGGGCGGTGGTGCCGGTCGCCCGGCCGCCGCGTCGCCGCGGCACCGAGTCGTCTGGGGTCTCGTCGGCCACGTGCGGCGGCGAGTCTAGTCCATGCCGCCGGGGCGCCCGGGCGGGTTCGGGCCCACGCGGGGGCGTCCGTCGGTGGCCCGGCCGCCGGGCCCGGCGACGAGGCGCCCACGCGCGGGCGCGGGGTTCACGTGGCCACCGGGGCGACCGCGGCGTCCAGCGCGGCGACCGCCTCGTGGAACGCGTTCTCCGGCGGGTGCGTCACGCCGCCCCCGATCTGCCCGATGCCGGGCAGTCGGTGGGCGATGCCCGTGTGGACCGGGGGGCGGATGCCGAGCTCGACCACGGCGCGGGCGTCCACGCCCAGAATCGCCGGCGACGTCGTCCCGTCGGTGCGCAGCAGCTGGAGCAGCGGGTGGTCGCCGGCGGCGATCGTCCGCAGGCGCGCGTCGATCACGTCGATCTGGGAGGTCTGCAGGCCGACCGACGGGGCGGACAGCGGCGACGCCGCGATCGCCAGCGCGCCGAGCCCGTAGACCTCGACGATGGCCGAGTCCCCGAGGTCGGGGTTCATGTCCTCGGGCGAGCGGCCCTCGTACAGCTGCGCGGGATCGGGCAGCGCGGCCGGGCCGACGAACCACTGGTCGCCGGTGCCCGACAGGCGGATGCCGACCTCGACGCCGTTGCGCGCGATCGCGGTCAGCAGCGCGGACCCGGGGACGCCCTCGGCGCAGACGGTCGCGAGCTTCGCCGAGACCATCGCGAGGTTGAGGAAGAACTGGCCGTTGCCGGCGATGAACGCCGCCACCTCGTCGGGCAGGTGCGGGCCGAGCGCCTCGGCGACCAGGGCGGTGCCGGCCTCGGTGCGGTGGTGGCACTCGTCGCCCAGCGCCAGCGACGCCTCCTGCAGCGCGATCAGGTCGAGCGAGCCGTGGGCGGCCAGGGCCGTCGACAGCGCCGGGCCGAGCACGTCGCGCATCCACTCGAGCCGCTGCACGACCTCCGGGCCGTCCGCGCCGTAGCGCAGCACCGCGCCGGAGCCTTCGTTCAGCGGGCACCACGCGGTCTTGCCTGTCGCCTCGTCGCGGGCGATCAGCAGGGGCATCGAGCCGGTGACGATCCCGGACATCGGGCCGACGCCGCCGAGGTCGTGGTTCGTGCGCAGTGGCACCTCGCCGCGGTCGACGAGCTCCAGTGCGGCCTCGGGGGTGTCGGCGATCCCCTCGATGGCGGCGGCGACGCCGACCGCGCGCCGCATCGGCGGGCACATGTCGGTCGACAGGATCGGCGGGCCGGCGTGCGAGATCCCGCCCGCGGCCAGGTGGGGGACGACGTCGCGCGCCGGGACGACGTCCACCAGCAGCGGTCGCGCGGCCGCCAGCAGGGCCACCGCCGGGTCGGGTGTATGCAGAGGTGTGTACATGCTGACCACCGTAGCGCCGCTCGCTCCCGTCGGCCGATGGCCCGTCGCCTAGACATTCGTCACGGCCGATTGGACAACTGGCCTTTCGCACGGGGTGTTCTGGCGACAACGGGCCAACGAGGCCCCCATCGCCCCCGAACTACCTTTACGGCGTCGGCCGGGTCTTGGTCGACGACATTGCATACAACGGACGGACGGCACCACGATGGACCCGGGTTCCCACATCTCCCCGGCGGCGGACGCGACCCGCGAGGTCGACGCCCGTCCCTACCCCTACCGCTTCGCGCCCGCCACGACGGCGCTCGTGATCATCGACATGCAGCGGGACTTCCTCGAGCCCGGCGGCTTCGGGGAGACGCTCGGCAACGACGTCTCGCTGCTCGCGTCCGCCATCGGCCCGGTCGGCGATCTGCTCGCCGCGGCCCGGCGCACGGGCATGCTCGTCGTCCACACCCGCGAGGGCCACCGCCCGGACCTCGGCGACCTGCCGGCGTCCAAGCGCTCGCGCGGCAACCCCACGCTGCGGATCGGCGACCTCGGCCCGCGGGGCCGCATCCTCGTCCGCGGCGAGGAGGGCCACGACGTCGTCGACGAGCTCGCCCCGATCGCGGGCGAGCCGGTCCTCGACAAGCCCGGCAAGGGCGCGTTCTACGCCACCGACTTCGAGCTGCTCCTCCGCACCGCCGGGATCACGCACCTCATCGTCTGCGGCGTCACGACCGAGGTCTGCGTCCACACGACCGTCCGCGAGGCCAACGACCGCGGCTTCGAGTGCGTCGTCGTCGAGGACGGCACCGGGTCGTACTTCCCCGAGTTCCACGAGATGGCCCTCCGGATGATCGCCGCGCAGAACGGCATCTTCGGCTGGACCGCCACCTCGCAGGAGCTCCTCGCCGGCATCGAGCCCGCGACCGCCACCCCTCCCGCCGCGACGTCCGCGGCCCCCGCCACCCCGATCACCACCGAGGTCTGACCCATGAGCACCCCGAAAGCCGCGGCCGGCGCCGCACCACCCCTCTGGACCCGAGGCGACCTCAACGCGTCGTTCGGGTTCGGCATCAACATGCTCGTCAACGTCCTGGTCCTCGCGGGCCTGGCGGCGGGCGTCGTGAAGATCCCGGCCGACGACGTCTTCGGCACCATCCTGCCGGGGCTCGGCATCGGCCTCCTGGTCGGCAACGTCTTCTACTTCCTCCTCGCGCGCCGGCTGGCGATCAAGGAGGGCCGCGACGACGTGACCGCGATGCCCTACGGGCCGAGCGTGCCGCACATGTTCATCGTCACGTTCGTCGTGATGCTGCCGACGTACCTGGCCACGAAGGACCCGCTCGCGGCCTGGGGCGCGGGCCTCGGCTGGGCGTTCATCATCGGGATCATCGTGCTGATCGGCGCGTTCGTCGGGCCGATGGTGCGCAAGTACACGCCGCGCGCGGCGCTCCTGGGGACCCTCGCGGGCATCTCGATCACGTTCATCGCGATGAACCCCGCGGCGAACATGTGGAGCACCCTCTGGGTCGCCCTGCCGGTCTTCGCGATCATCTTCATCGGCTTCGTCTCGGGCGTCCGGCTGCCGGGCAACATCCCGATCGGCCTCGCCGCGCTGCTCGTCGGCACGGCGATCGCGTGGTCCGGCGGCTTCATGGACACCGCGAAGGTCAGCGACGCCGCCAGCTCGATCGCCATCGGCCTGCCGTCCCTGAACTTCGACCGGCTGTGGGACGGCCTGAGCGACATCTCGCCGCTCCTGGCCACCGCCATCCCACTCGGGATCTACAACTTCACCGAGGCGATGAGCAACGTCGAGAGCGCGGCCACCGCGGGCGACGACTACAACCTGCGCGCCGTGCTCGTCGCGGACGGCACCGGCGCGATCGTCGGCTCGGCCCTGGGCTGCCCGTTCCCGCCGGCGGTCTACGTCGGCCAGCCGGGCTGGAAGCAGGCCGGCGGCCGGATCTCCTACTCGCTCGTCACGGGCGTGGCGATCTTCCTCTTCTGCCTGCTCGGGCTGTTCCCGCTGCTCGACGCGATCCTGCCGGTCCCGGCGATCGTCCCGGTGCTCCTCTACATCGGCCTCGTCATCGGCGCGCAGACGTTCCGCGAGGTCCCGAAGGCACACTACGCGGCCGTCGTCCTGGCGCTGATCCCGAACGTCGCGTCCTGGGGCGTCGGGCAGATCGACAACGCCCTGGCCGCCGCCGGGACCAACGCCGACACGGTCGGATCGTCGGCCCTGTCGGGCGCCGGCCTCGTCTACGGCGGGCTGAAGACCCTCGGCGAGGGGGCGGTCCTCGCGGGCATGATCCTCGGCGCCGTCGCGGTCTTCCTGATCGACCGCAAGTTCCTCTGGGCCGCGGGCTACGCGCTCTTCGGGGCGCTGATGACCTCGATCGGCCTGATCCACGGCGAGAAGGTGCACGTCTTCACCAACGGCGAGACGGTCCTCGGCTACGCGTTCCTCGCCCTCGTCTGCGTCGGCTTCCACCTGATGAAGGTCCCGGTCCGCGAGCCGGACCCGACGGACCCGATCGACGTCGCCGACCACGCGGCTGCGGCCGCCATGGCCCCGCCCAGGCTCTGGCGACCCAAGGGCTCGGCGACGGTGCCGGACTCGCCGGTGGCGGCGGGGGCCGCGGACTGAGGCGCTGACGACCGAAGGGCCCGGCGACGGTGCCGCCGGGCCCGCCGGCCGCCGCGGGGGCGGCGGCGATGGCGACCGAAGAGCCCGGCGACGGAGCCGGACTCGCCGGTGGCCGTGGAGAACCGCCGGCCTCGGGCGACCGTCGGACCGGTCCGGTGGGCCGCAGGCGTCGGTGCCCCGCGGTCCCGGTCGGCGTCGACCGCTCGTCGGCGCCGACCGGGACCGCGGCGGACCGATCGGGCCACGACACCGCCGGACGGGGGACGCCACGCGGCGTCCCCCGTCCCCACGCGGGGACCCGGCGGAGGTCGCGGAGATCGGAAGAGCGTCGAGTCGGGACAGAGTGAGTAACGTCCGGTGTAGAT
>NZ_JBFAPC010000064.1:0-30873 GCF_040675535.1 Patulibacter sp. NPDC049589
GGCGACGTCGTCGGCGTCGACCGCCGCCCGGGCGGGCAGCAGCGGGCGCCCGTCGCGGTCCTCGCGGCCGAGCACCGCCGGGGGGCGGGAGACCCCGTAGAGCGCGTCGCGGACGAGCCCCTCGAGGAACGACAGCTTGTCCTCGACCACGAGCACCGCGTCGACGCCGGCGAGCTGCTGGCGGACGAGGTCGCGGTCCAGCGGCCACGGCAGGTCGAGCCGGACGAGGCGCAGGCCCAGCGCCTCGATCCCGTCCGGGCCGATCCCGAGGTCCTGCAGGGCCCGCAGCACCGCGGAGAACGCGGGCCCGGCGGCGACGATCGCCAGGCGCGGGGTCGTCGACGACGCGACGACGCGGTTGAGGTCCGCCGCCCGCGCGTACTCGCGGACCCGGTCCAGCCGGCTCGTGAGGAGGTCGAGCTCGGCGTCGAGGTTCGTCGGCGGCAGCAGGACCGGGGCGTGGTGCGCCTCGCGCGGCGCGAACGCCGGGATCCCGTCCAGGACGCCGGAGACGTCGACCACGGCGGTCGCGTCGGCGACGTCGGCGGTGATCTTCAGGCCCGTCCAGAGCCCGGCGTGCCGCGACATCGCGGCGGCGTGGAGCCCGAGCCGCACGACGTCGCCGACGGCCCCCGGCGCCAGGAGCGGGACGACGAGGCTGCGGCAGAGCGGCTCCGACGAGCTCGGGACCGTCGAGCTCTTCGCGGTCGGGTCGTCGCCGATCCACGCCACGGCCCCGCCCAGCGGCGCCGTGCCGGAGAGGTTGCCGTGGCGGATCGCGTCGGCGGCGCGATCGAGGCCGGGGGCCTTCCCGTACCACCAGCCCGTCACGCCCTCGGTCCGGCGCCGGTCGAGCTGCCCGAGGAGCTGCGTGCCCGCGACGGCGGTCGCGGCGAGCTCCTCGTTGAGCCCGGGCCGGAAGACGACGCCCGCGCGGTCCAGGTGCGCGGACGCGGCCTGCATCGCGCGGTCGACCCCGCCGAGAGGGGAGCCCTGGTACCCCGAGACGAACGCCCGGGTGTCGAGACCCCGGCGCGCGTCGGCGCGGCGCTGCTCGAGGACGAGCCGGACGAGCGCCCGGATGCCGCTGAGGAGGACGGGGCCGTCCTCCGCCGTCAGCGCGTCGTCGAGACGCACCGGGCGCTCCGACGACGCGAGCGGGCTCATGCGGCGAGCCCGGCGACGAGACGGTCGGTCGCAGGCGCCGCGGTGGGCCCGGAGGCGTCGCGCCGGGCGCGGGCGATGCGGTCGGCCGCGAGCGCCTCGGCGGCGTCCAGCGGCGTGCCGCCGGCGGCCGAGGCGTCGGCCAGGACGGCGCCGACGCGGTCGCCGACCGCCAGGACCGCGGCGCGCAGGCGCCCGGCGTCCCAGCCGGCCCGCAGCGCGTGGATGTGGATCACGCCGCCGGCGTTGGCGAGGAAGTCCGGGACGTAGAGGACGCCGCGCCCGGCGAGCCGGTCCGCGTCGGCGCGCTCGGCCAGGGTGTCGTTCGCCGCGCCGGCGACGATCCGGCAGCGCAGCCGCGGGATCGTCCGCTCGTCCAGCACCCGGGCGACCGCGCAGGGCGCGAAGACGTCGCACTCCGTCGTGAGGACGTCGTCCGCGGCGACCACGGAGCCGCCCACGTCCGCGGCGACGGCCGACGCGCGGACGGGATCGACGTCGGCGACGAGCACCGTGCCGCCGGAGTCCCGGACCAGCCGCGCGAGCGTGGCGCCCACGTGGCCGGCGCCCTGGACGAGCACCCGGACCCCGGCGAGGCCGTCCCGCCCGTCGGTGTGGCGGACCGCGGCGAGGACGGCCGCGTGGACGCCGAGCGCCGTCCACGGGGACGGGTCCTCGTCGGCGCACGAGACCGTGGCGCCGGCGCGCCCCATCGTCGCGAGGTCGGCCGTCGTGGTGCCCATGTCGACGCCCGGCAGGTACGCGCCGCCGAGGCCGGCGACGGCGCGTCCGAACGCCGCCATCAGCGCCGCGCGGTCCGGGACCGGGCCGTCGTCGAGGATCACGGCCTTGCCGCCGCCGTAGGGCAGCCCGGCGGCCGCGTTCTTCAGCGTCATCGCGGCGGCGAGGCGCTGCGCCTCGCGGATCCCGGCGGCGGCGTCGGGGTAGCGCTTGAGGCGGACCCCGCCGAGCGCCGGCCCGAGCGTCGTGTCGTCCAGGGCGATCGCCGCCCGCAGCCCGCTGGCCGCGTCGTGCACGAGGACGAGCCGCTCGCCGGCGAAGAGGTCGTCGCCAGCGGCGGACGGGGATCCCGGGAGCGTCCGGCCGGTCGTCCGGTCGTCGGCCTGGCGCGGGTCGGAGCTGGTCATGACGGCAGCAGACACCGCGCCCGCCGCGCGGGCAAGCCACGCGCACGGTTCGGGCGCGCCGAGCCCGTTCGAGCACGCACACGACCCGCCGGCGCTCGTTTCGTGCGCGGCAGGGTGGAGCGGCGTACCGTTGCGGCATGCCCGTCCCCGTCGCCATCGACGAGATCGATCGCCGGATCATCGACCTGCTGCGCGAGGACGCGCGGCGGACGATCGCCGACATCGCCGAGCGGGTGAGCCTCTCCCCCGCGCCGGTGCGCCGGCGGATCGACCGCCTCGAGCGCACCGGGGTCATCACCGGCTACACGGTCCTCGTGGACCCGGCGGCGCTCGGCCCCTCGGTGGAGGCGTACGTCGAGCTGCGCTTCACCGGCAACACGGACGTCACCGAGATCGTCGCGTCGGCGCGGCGCGTCCCCGAGGTCGAGGAGGTCGCGACGACCGCCGGCGACCCCGACGCGCTCGTCCGCGTGCGCGTACAGAGCGTCGAGCACCTCCAGCACGTCATCAACGGGCTGCGCCACACCGGTCACGTCACGGGCACGAAGACCCTGATGGTGCTCAGCCGCTGGCGCCGCGGCGGCTGAGGCGCGGGCGGCGGCCCGGAGCGGGCGGGAGGGCCGGGAAGCCCTCCCCGAGCCGGTGGGCTCAGCCGCCCTGCTTGGCGTACAGCTCGTCGAGCAGCGAGGCGCGGTCGTCCAGCGCGTAGCGCTCGTCGAGGTGCGCCTCGATCTCGTCGCGCGGGACGCCGTCGAGCACGAGGTTCAGCGCGACCATCCGGGCGCCGGCGACGTCCGTGCTGCGGGGCGCCTCGGGCAGGCCCGACAGCGGCAGCTCGGGGGCGAGCGGCTCCTCGTCGACGACCAGCGCGTCGACCCGCTCGGGCTCCTCGACGGGCTCGGGCTCCGGCTCGGGGACGAGCTCGGCCTCCGGCGGGACCGGGGCGGCGGGCGGGACGACGGCGCCGGTGGCCGCGACGGGCGCGGGGGCCGCGGCCGGGGCGGCGGGCTCGGACGTGCGGTCGGGCGCGCCAGACCCGAGGCCGCCGACCTCGACGACCTGGGCGTGGAGCGTGGCCAGATCGGCGCCGACGCCGCCGGCGGCGGAGCGGATGTTGGTCAGGAGGCCCGACACGGTGCTCTCGAGGGCGTTGATGCGCTGGAGCATGAGCGCCGTGGCCTCCTGGACCGCCGCGACGTGGGCCTGGGCCTCGGAGGACGCGGCCTCGCGCGTCGCGCGGGCGTCGTCGTCCGCGGCGCCGCGGGCGGCCGCCGCGTCCTGCTCGGCGGCGCGCTCGATCTCGGCCGCGGTCGTCTCGGCGGCCTCGACGATCCCGCGGATCCGCTCCGACGCGCTGGTGGCGAGCGACGCGGTCGGCTCGGGTGCGGGGGCCGACGAGCGCAGGGCCTCGACCTCCGTCGCGATCCCGGCGAGGTGCTCGTCGACGGCGACCGTCTCGTACCCGCGGCGGGAGATGGGGAAGTCGCGCTTCTCGATGCTCTGACGGTCCAGTGACATACGCAGGGTCCCTTCGGACGTTCGGAGGCCGGCCGCGGCCGAATCTATACGACCGTGGCCGGCGCGACCGACCTCGTCGACCGCTGGAGCGGATCCTGCGGGGCGGTCAGCCGCACAGCGCCACGCCGTCGGGTGTCCGCTCCACCAGGCCGTCGCGCACGAGCGCGTCGACCGCGCGCTCCACGCGGGCGGCGTCCAGGGCGTCCGGCCACGGCTCGCCGTTCGCGAGCGACGCGACGATCCGGCCGCGGACGTAGCGGTCGCTGTCCTCGAACCGCTCCCGGGTCCCCCGCGCCGCCCGCGGCGGCACGACGACGCGCCCGGCGGACCGGCACCAGCGCGCGGCGGGGCAGCGCGGGCAGTCCGCCGCGCGGGACCGGCAGACGACGGCGCCGAGCTCCATCGCCGCCTGGTTCCAGGTCGGGGCCCGGTCGTCGTCGGGCAGCAGCTCGTCCGGTCCCCCGAGGCCGAGCCGCTCGCTGATCCGCACGACGTTCGTGTCGACCGCGGCGACCCGCTCGCCGAACGCGAACGACGCCACGGCGGCGGCGGTGTAGGGCCCGATCCCCGGCAGCGCGCGCAGGCCGCGCGCGTCGGCCGGCCAGCCGTCGCGGGCGACCACGACGCACGCGTCCTGCAGCCGCACGGCCCGGGAGTTGTAGCCGAGCCCGACCCAGGCACCGAGCACGTCGCGGCGCTCGGCGGCGGCCAGGGCCGCCGCGGTCGGCCAGCGGTCGATCCAGGCCTCGAACCGCGGCACGACCCGGGAGACCTGGGTCTGCTGCAGCATCACCTCGGAGACGAGGATCGCGTAGGGGTCGTCGGTGCGCCGCCACGGGAGGTCGCGGGCGACCTCGTCGTACCAGGCCAGCACCGCGTCGCGGGCGGCCTCGCGGTCGGCGGACATCCCGCGCAGGGTAGCCGCGGGCGGGGCGCGACGGCGCGCCCCGCCCGTGCGCTCACCGCTTCTTCGTCGCCTTGGGCTTGTTACCCGGCAGGTAGAAGGTCTTGCCCTTCTTCGTGACGCGCAGCGACAGGGTGCGGCGGTTGCTGATCGGGCCCGGACGGACGATCCGGTACGTCAGCTGGATCTTGCGGGTGTCGACGCGGCTGGACACGATGTACGTGAAGCGCCCGTTGGTGCGGGTCTTCAGGCCGGTCTTCGCCAGCGTCTTCTTGCCGTTGGCGAGCACGTGGTAGACGTCGAGCCGGACGCCGGCGATGCCCTTGCCCTTCTTGTCGACGACGTCGCCGCGCAGCGTCGTGCGCCGGCCGACGTTCACCGTGATCGAGCGCGGGTGCTTCTTGCCCTTCACGAACCACGCGCGGAACGACGCGGTGCGCAGGCGCTCGTAGTCGGCGGCGGTGCCGTCGACGTTGGCCTTCGGGAACGGCACGGCGCTGACCGTGGTCGTGTTGCCGGCGGCGTCCTGCACGTCCGTCTGGACCGTGTGCGGCCCCGGCGACAGCTTGCGGTAGTCCACGGCGACCTCGCGACCGGCGACGCTCGGGGCGCACGGCTGCGGGGAGAGGAACTGGTTCGTGTCCGGGGTCGCGGGGTCCGCGTCGGCGCAGTTCGCGTCGCCGAGACCCTCGTTGAGGAACGGCTGCCCGTCGACGAGCGTGCGGACCCGGTAGAGCCCGCCGCCGACGTCGGACGCGTCGAACTTCGTGCGCAGGATCCCGGAGGTGTCGCCGGAGTCCGTCTGCTGGACGTTGCCGACGGTCGGGGCCGCCGGGTCCTTCAGGGTGACGACGGCCTGCTGGACGGCGACCGACGCCGTGGGATTCGCGCAGGTCGACCCCGTGCTGGGGAAGCAGCGCAAGCTCAGGGACAGCCCCGAGGCGTCAAGGCCGGGCTTGGACACCGGAGCCGTCAGGTCCGCCTGGTCCTGGTCGTCCTTCAGCTGCGTGAGGCTCTCGAGTCCGCCTCCGGACGCCTGTCCGTCGGCGTTGAGCTCGTACGAGAGCCGCGAGGCCTTGGCGCCGGCGAAGCCCTGGGTCGCACGGGCGAGCTGGACGGCGGCGACCCGGGTGCCCGCGGGCGCCGCGAACGTCCAGGCGGCGCGCGTCGTGTCCGCCGCGTTCAGGCCGATCGTCAGCGAGAATGGACCGCCGCCGGCACAACCGTCGGTGGCTCCGGCGCCGGCCGTGGCGGCGGGCGTCCAACCCGCCACGCCCGCCGGCGATCCGTTGGGCCCCTTGCAGGAGTAGAAGTCGTACGTGCCGGCAGCGCCGGCCGATGGGGCGAGCGCGAGCACGGCGCTGATCGTGGCGGCGCCGAGGGCGCCCGCCAGCAGAGAGCGGGACATGGGGGTGTCCTTCTTGGTCGGTGGAGCGGTAGGGGGAGGACCGCGGACGCCGGCGCCCGCAGGGGCGGCACGTCACACGAACGTGCGGATCCTATGCGCACGACGCAACAGTGCGCGCACGACGCACGCCAAGTTGCCGACGACCGGGTGGCCGGTCGCCGCTCCGGCGGCGATCAGCCGCGCAGTCCCGCCAGGCGCGACGCGGCGTCGTCGATGACGTCCTCGCGCTTGCAGTACGCGAAGCGCACCAGGCTCCGGCCGAGGTCCGGGTCGTCGCAGAACACCGAGACCGGCACCCCCACGACCCCGCAGCGCTCCGGCAGCGAGCGGCAGAACGCGGCGCCGTCCGGCTCGCCGATCGAGGCGACGTCGACGACCGCGAAGTACCCGCCCTGGGGCACGTAGGTGGTCAGGCCCGCGGCCTCCAGGCCCGCACACAGGCGGTCGCGGCGGGCGCGCAGCGTGTCGCGGGCGGCGGCGAAGAACGCGTCGTCCAGCGCCAGGGCCCCGGCGACGGCGTGCTGCAGCGGCCCGTGGCCCGAGAAGGTCAGGAACTGCTTGGCGGTCGCCACGGCCGTCACGAGGTCCGGCGGCCCGGTCACCCAGCCGACCTTCCAGCCGGTCAGGGCGAACGTCTTCCCGGCCGACGAGACGGTCAGCGTGCGCTCGGCCATCCCGGGGAGCGTCGCCAGCGGGACGTGCGGGACGTCGAACGCCAGGTGCTCGTACACCTCGTCGCAGATCGCGACCAGGTCGAACTCGCGGCAGACCGCCGCGATCTGCTCGAGCTCGTCCCGGTCGAACACCTTGCCGGTCGGGTTGTGCGGCGAGTTCAGCACCAGCGCGCGGGCGGCCTTGCCGGCCCCCGGACGCGCTCCGGGGCCCGTCCCCCGCGCCGCCCCGTCGCGTTCGCCCCGGACCGCGGCGCGCAGCGCGTCGACGTCGAGGCCGAAGGCGGGTGGACGGAGCGCGACGGTGCGCCGCTCGGCGCCGGCCATCGCGATCCCCGCGGCGTAGGAGTCGTAGTACGGCTCGAGGGTGACGACGGCGTCGCCGGGCTCCAGCACGCCGAGGAGCGCCGCTGCGATGCCCTCCGTCGCACCGACGGTCACCTGGACCTGGGTGTCGGGGTCCAGCTCGCGGCCGTACCAGCGGCGCGCGTGCACAGCGACGGCCGCTCGCAGCTCCGGGATCCCCCGCGCCGGGGTGTACTGGTTCGGGCCCGCGAGCAGCGCCGCGGCGGCGGCCTCGACCACGGGGCGCGGCCCGTCCTCGTCCGGGAACCCCTGGCCCAGGTTGATCGCGCCCGTCCGCGCGGCCAGCGCGGTCATCTCGGCGAAGATCGTCGTCCCGAACCCGCGCAGGCGGGTGGCGGTCTCGTGCGGCATGCGGGCCAGCGTAGGCCGTCGCGGCCGCCTTCCGCGTTCCAGGCCGCGACGACCCGCCCGGCCGCCGGCCTCTCCCCCTCGTCCCGGGCGACCATCGGCGGGGGGCCGCCGGGGCGCCGGCTCGACCTCGAGCACGCTCGAAGGTGTGGGATGGGCCGATGCGCGCCATCCGCCAGCACACGTTCGGGCCGCCGTCGGTCCTGACCCTCGAGCCGCTGCCGGACCTCTCCCCCGCGCACCTCGGGCTCGTCCCGGGCGGGTACGCGGAGCAGGCGGTGACGACGCCGGACCGCCTGTTCGCGCTCGACGACCGGGTCGGCGCGCCCGAGGCCGTGGCGGCCGTCGGCACCGGCCGGACCGCCCGCGGCGTCGTCGAGCTGGAGCCGCCGGCCGCGGGCGACGTGGTCCTCGTGCCGTCGGCCGCCGGCGGCGTGGGCTGGCTGCTCGTCCAGGCGGCGCGGGCGGCGGGAGCGACCGTGGTCGCGGCGGCGCGGGGCGAGGAGCGGACCGCGCTGCTGCGCTCGACCGGGGCCGACCTCGTCGTCGACTACGGCGTCGACGGGTGGGCCGCGCAGGTCCGGGAGGCGGTCGGCGGCGTGTCGCTCGTCTACGACGGGGTCGGGGGCGACATCGGGCGCGAGGCGCTCGGGCTCTGCTCACCCGGGGCACGCTTCGTGATGTTCGGCTCCTCGTCCGGGACGCCGACGGCGTTCGACAGCGCCGACCTGATCCGGCTCGGCGCCACCGCCGGCTGGAGCCTCGGCCCGCGGATGCAGGCGCTGCCCGGCGGCATTCCGGGGCTCGCGGCCCGCAGCCTCGCGGCCGTGGCCGACGGCGCTTGGCGGCCGCTGGTCACGACGTTCCCGCTGATCGAGGCCGCACGGGCCCATGCCGCGCTCGAGGCGCGGCGCGCCCCGGCAAGGTCGTCCTGACGACGGACGACGCCGAGGCCTGACCGGCGGTTCCGCTGCCCGGTCCGCGGCGCGGCGCCGGGACGCGGCGACCCGGAGGCGCGCCGGCCCGGCGGACCGGGCGCGCCGCTCGGGACTCAGGCGATGGAGTGGATGCCGCCGATTGAGACGTCGCCGCGGGCGACGGCCGCGGCGGCCTTCGGATCCTCGATGACGTGGTCGCCCATCGAGGTGCGGACGACGGGCAGGGCGATCAGCTCGGCGCGGACGGTGTCGTCCGAGGCGCGGATCACCTCGAGCTGCGGAACGGCGACGGGGCGGCGGGGGTGCGTCATGGGGTGCTCGACTCTCAGCGGATGGGGGTTGCTGGTGCATCCCATCCTGCACCACGCGCGTACGTCCACCCTGTGGTGTTCCGAAGAGTTCTCCTCGGAGACCGATTCGCCGGAACCGGGGTCGCCGAGGCGGGCGGGGCGGGTCCACGACGCAGCCGAGCACGAACCGCCCGCAAACCGGCTACTTCGGCCCCACCCCGGCGAGGCGCCGCGCCGAGGGCGCCGCCCGCGCGGCGGGCGCGGGCCTCAGTCCGCGGACGCGGCGTCCGCCGGGGCGGCCGTGCCTTCAGCCTCACCGCGCCGCTCGAGCTCCTGCCGCAGCTCCCGGAGCTCGTCGCGCAGCGCGGCGGCGTGCTCGAAGCGCAGCTCCTCGGCGGCCTGGAGCATCTCCTCCTCCAGGGCGACGAAGCGCTTGTCGAGGTCCGCCGTCGTGAGCTTGTCGGTCTCCTCCTGCTTCTTGCGGCGGCGCTTGCCCTTCGGCAGCTTCGACTCGCCCTGCAGGAACTCGCCGATGTCGGAGACGCCCTTCGCGATCGTCGTCGGCGTGATCCCGTGCTCCTCGTTGTAGGCGAGCTGGATCGCGCGGCGGCGGTCGGTCTCGCCGATCGCCTGCTCCATCGCCTCGGAGCGCTTGTCCGCGTACATGATCACGCGGCCCTCGACGTTGCGGGCCGCGCGGCCGATCGTCTGGATCAGCGCCGTCGAGCCGCGGAGGAAGCCCTCCTTGTCGGCGTCGAGGATCGCCACGAGCGTGACCTCGGGCAGGTCGAGGCCCTCGCGCAGGAGGTTGACGCCGACCAGGGCGTCGAACTCGCCGAGGCGCAGCTCGCGGATGATCTGGATCCGCTCGAGCGTGTCGACGTCCGAGTGCAGGTAGCGGACCTTGAACCCGTTTTCCAGCAGGTACGTCGTCAGGTCCTCCGCCATCTTCTTCGTCAGCGTCGTGATCAGCGTGCGCTCGTCGCGGTCGCGGCGCTTGCGGATCTCGTTCATCAGGTCGTCGGCCTGGCCCATCGACGGGCGGACGTCGATCTCGGGATCGACGATCCCGGTCGGGCGAACGATCTGCTCGACGACGTGCTCCGAGCGGGCCGTCTCGAACTTGCCCGGCGTCGCGGAGACGAGGACCATCTGCGGCGTGATCGAGAGGAACTCGTCGAACGTCTGCGGGCGGTTGCCCAGGGCGGACGGCAGGCGGAAACCGTAGTCGACGAGCGTCTGCTTGCGCGAGCGGTCGCCCTCGTACATGCCGCCGATCTGCGGGACGGTCTGGTGCGACTCGTCGAGGAAGCAGACGAAGTCCTCGGGGAAGTAGTCCAGGAGGCAGTACGGGCGCTCGCCGGGCTTGCGGCCGTCGGTGATCTGCGAGTAGTTCTCGATGCCGTTGCAGAAGCCCATCTCCCGCAACATCTCCATGTCGTAGCGGGTGCGCTGCTGCAGGCGGTGGCTCTCGAGCTCCTTGCCCTCGGCCTCGAGCTCCTTGACCCGCTGCTCGAGCTCGGTGCCGATCTCGTCGACCACGCGCTCCATCTGGCCCTCGGGCGTCGTGTAGTGCGACGCCGGCCAGACGGCGACGTGCTCGAGGTCGTCCTCCAGCAGCTCGCCCGTGAGCGTGTCGAGGTGCTGGAGCCGCTCGACCTCGTCGCCGAAGAGGGTCACGCGGAAGGCCGTCTCGGCGTAGGCGGGGAAGATCTCGATCGTCTCGCCGCGGGCCCGGAACGTGCCGCGGGCGAGCGCGGTGTCGTTGCGCTGGTACTGGATGTGGACGAGCTTGGCGAGCAGCGCGTCGCGGTCGACCGTGTCGCCGCGCTTGAGCACGATGAGGTTGCGGTCGTAGGTGTCCGGCGAGCCGAGGCCGTAGATCGCGGAGACCGAGGCGATGATCACGACGTCCCGGCGGGCGAACAGCGCGGCGGTCGCGGCGTGCCGCAGGCGGTCGATCTCCTCGTTGATCGCCGAGTCCTTCTCGATGTAGAGGTCCTTCGACGGGACGTACGCCTCGGGCTGGTAGTAGTCGTAGTACGAGACGAAGTACTCCACCGCGTTCTGCGGGAAGAACATCCGGAACTCGTTGCAGAGCTGCGCGGCGAGCGTCTTGTTGTGGGCCATCACGAGCGCGGGGCGCTGCAGGCGTTCGATGGTCGAGGCCATCGTCATCGTCTTGCCGGTGCCGGTGGCGCCCAGCAGGGTCGTGAACGGGTTGCCGGCCTGCACGCTCTCGACGATCCCGTCGATCGCCTTGGGCTGGTCGGCCTTCGGGGTCCATCCGGCGGCGAGCTTGAACGGCGGCATCGCGTTCCAGCGTAGCGAGGCGCGATCCCGTCCCGGTCGAACGGGCGTTCGCATGCGGACGACCACGGTCCGCATGGTGGCCGGGTGGGCCGGTCCGACCCCCGGCGGGTGCCCCGAGCCCCGCCGACGGCCCCCGCGGCCCCGCGCCGCGACGCTCGGGGCGGGGCCCGCTCACGATCTCGTACCCTTGCCCGCGATGGCGGACGTTGCTGACGAGGTCGATGCGAACTTCCCGTACGGCCTCGACCGCCCCAAGCAGGCGCGCGGGACCGCCGGCCTCGGGATGCTCTTCGGCGTCCTGACGCTGGGATCGGCGCTCCTCCCCAACGCGTTCGAGAGCGGCCTGATCGTCCTCGTCCTCGCGCTCCTGACCACGTGCATCACGAGCTTCTTCGTCAGCGCCGGGCTCTTCCGCACCGGGTCGACGAAGAAGATCCAGGCCGCCGACCGGATGCTCAACGGCCTCGAGCTGCGCGGGGACGAGGACGCGCTGGACCTCGGTTGCGGCACCGGTCTCCTCTGCGCGGGACTGGCGGTGCGGCTGCCGAAGGGCAAGGTCACCGGCGTCGACGCCTGGGTGCAGAGCCAGCTGACGCCGAACGGGCGGACGGTGGCGAAGCGGACCCTGTCGCTCGCGGGCGTGAAGGGCGTGACGCTCCGGACCGGGTCGATCCGCGAGCTGCCGGTCCAGGACGCGGGCTTCGACCTCGTCGTCTCGCGCGACTGCCTGGCGCTGCTGCCCTCCGACGCCGCGCGGGGCGAGGCCGTCGCCGAGCTCGCCCGGGCCCTGCGGCCCGGCGGCCGGGTCGCGCTGCTGGAGCCGTTCTGCAGCCGGGGACTCGTGAAGCACCTGCGGGCCGCGGGCCTGGCCGACGCCGAGCGGTCGAAGGCGTGGCGTTCGGTGATGCCGTGGGCGCGGCTCGTCACGGCGAGCAAGCCCGCCGCGAGCTAGGACGCGCGCTCGGTCCGGCGCTAGGACGTGCGCTGGGTGCCGCGCTCGCCGAGCCGGCAGACGAGCACGACCTGATCGCGGTCGTCGCCGGGCGCGACGCGGATCGCGCCGGGGATCCGGGCGACCTCGTGGTACCCGGCCCGCGCGTAGAAGGACTCGAGGCCCTCGCCCCCGCGGACGGTCAGGTGGAGCATCTCGAGGCCCTCGTCCTGCGCCATGTCCCCCAACCCGTCCAGCAGCACCGCGCCGAGGCCGGCGCCCTGGTGCTCCGGGTGGACCTGGACGCGCAGCACCCAGCGCCAGTGCTCCGACAGGAGGCGGTCGTTGGCGGCGACGAACGCGAAGCCGGCGACGTCGCGCCAGCCGGTGCGGGCGCCGTCGTCGGGCGGGGCGTCGGGGCCGGGGGACGCGCGGACGACGACGAGCCAGTCGCGGCCGTCGTGGACGCGCACGAGCGCGGCGTCGAGCGCGGGCTCGACGTCGGCGGCCTGCACGGGCGGGATGAACCCGACCCAGCCCCCGGCGTTGGAGACGTCGGTCCAGATCCGCAGGAGCTGCGCGTGCAGCTGCGGGTCGACGACCGCGATCCGCTCGACGCGCGCGCCGCCGAAGAGCGGCCGGATCGCCTCGGCGGCGGGAACGACGTCCGCCGTCGACTGGGCGGTGTCGCCGGTCGGGCCGACGCCGCCGGGGGTCGCGGCGGCGGGCGCCGCGGTGGACGGGATCGAGCGGTGGACCGCGCTCACAGCCCGAGCTCCGACGGGTAGGTGCTGCGGTAGTCGCGCTCGGCGTCCAGCACCTTCTCCACGTAGTGGCGGGTCTCCGGGAAGCCGATCCGCTGGATCGTCATCGGCACCCCGGCCGCGGCGGCCTCGTCCTGCCAGCGCTTCGCGTTGCCGGGCCCGGCGTTGTAGCCGGCCACGGCGAGGACCTGGTTGCCGTCGAACCGCCGCATCATGTCCCGCAGCCGCCAGGTGCCGTACCGGATGTTGACCTCGGCGGTGTGGAGGTCGCCGATCGCGAACGTGTTGGCCCCGGACTCCTTGGCGATGTCGCGGGCGGTGTCCGGCGTCACCTGCATGAGCCCGAGGGCGCCGGCCGAGGACTCCTGGTTGTCGCGGAACCGCGACTCGGCGTAGATCACGCCGGCCACCAGCGCGGGGTCGAGGCCCTTCTCCTTCGCCTGCTGGCGGATGACGTCCTCGTGGCGGAGGGGCAGGCGGATCTCGTCGACCGCGCCCTCGATCTTCGGGCGCAGGCCGGCCCAGCCGAGGACGCCGGCGCCCACCAGCAGCGCCACGACGACGACCAGCAGCCGCAGGCGGCCGCGGCGCCTCCCGGGGCGCCGGCCGCCGGACGACGGGCGGCGGGACGACGGCGCGGGCCGGCCGCCGGACGCCGGGGCCCGGCGGGGCGGCGGGGTGCGGGACTGGGACGCCCGCGCGCCGTCGGGGCGCGGACGGGGTGCCGCGCCGGAGCGCGAGGCTCCCGGCCGTGGCGCCGACGCCCCCGCGCGCGGCGGGCCCGCGGGCCGGGGAGGCCGCGGCTTCCGTGCGGGGCCGCCGGTGCTCACGTGCGGGTGCGGGCCAGGTCGTCCAGGACGTCGGCCAGCCGCTGCTGCAGCTGCTCGACGGTGCCGTCGTTGACGATCGCGTACGTGGCCCGCGCCGCCTTGTCGTCCTGCGACAGCTGCCGGGCGTTGCGCTCGTCGATGCCGTGGTGGCCGCGCTCGCCGGCCCGCTCGCTGCGCAGCGCGTCGGGTGCCACGACGGCGATCGTGACGTCGTAGCCGGCCTCCATGCCCGCCTCGAACAGCAGCGGGGTCTCCACCACCGCGGCGGGCGGGGCCGGATCGGCGGCGTCGGCGGCCTGGCGGAAGGCGATCACGGCGGCGGCGACCCGGGGCCACAGCTCCGACTCCAGCCAGCGACGCTCCTCCGGGTCGCCGAACGCGTGCTTGGCGATCTCGGCTCGGTCGACCGTCCCGCCCGGCGCGACGCCGGGACCCCAGCGGGCGACGACGAGGTCGCGGACCTCGTCGCCCTCGTACAGGCCGTGGACCACCGCGTCCGTCGAGAGGGTGTGGGCACCGAGCCGCGCGAGCGCGGCGAGCGCGGTGGACTTGCCGGAGGCCATGCCGCCGGTCAGTCCTACGAAGGGGACCGCCATCGCCCCCAACCGTACCGCGCGGCCCAGCGGCGCGGCCCCGCCGCGCGTCGGCGTGCCGGACCGCCCGGGCCGTGACCGTCGAGGCCCGGGGAACGACTGCGGCCCGCCGGAGGGCGGGCCGCAGGGCACAGCTGGTCGGCGCGCCGGAGCGCACCGGGAGCAGGCTAGGCCTGCTCCTCCTCGGCGGCCGGGGCCGCGTCCTCGGACTCGGCGGCGGGGGCCTCCTCGGAGGCGGCCTCCTCGACCGGGGCGTCGGACTCGGCGGCGGTCTCCTCGACCGCGACCTCGGCGTCGGCGACCGGCGCGTCGGCGTCGGCCTCGGCGGCCGGAGCCTCGTCCTCGTCCTCGAGCGGGGCCGGGGGCTGGCTGAAGCCCTCGTCGCTGGAGGTGTAGGCCGTCTCGTCGCCACCGGAGGTGTGCGCGAGCTCGTCACCGGAGTCCGCCGACGCCTCGCGACGCGGCAGGACCTGACCCTCGACCCGCTTGACCGAGAGCGACAGCCGGCGGCGGTCGTCGTCGATCTCCAGGATCTTCACCTTGACGTCGTCACCGGGGTGCACGACCTCGCGGGGCGACTCGACGTGGTGCGAGGCGAGCTCCGAGATGTGCACGAGGCCCTCGACGCCCTCCATGATCTCGACGAAGGCACCGAAGGTGACGACCTTCGTGACCGTGCCCTCGAGCTCGTCGCCCACGTTGTACGTGTCGACGACCCGCTGCCACGGATCCTCCTGGGTCTGCTTGAGACCCAGCGAGATGCGCTGGCGATCGCGGTCGATGTCGAGCACCTTGACCTGGACGACGTCCCCGATGGAGACGACCTCGGTCGGGTGGTTGACGTGCGTCCACGACAGCTCGGAGATGTGGATGAGGCCGTCGATGCCGTTGAGGTCGACGAACGCGCCGAAGTCGACGATGTTCGAGATCTGACCCTCGACCACGACGCCGGGCTGCAGGACGTCCAGGATCGCCTGGCGCTGCTCCTTGCGCTCCTCTTCCAGCACGGCGCGGCGCGACAGCACCACGTTGTTGCGCTGGCGGTTGAGCTCGATGACCTTGCACTCGATGATCGTGTGCAGGTACTCGTCGAGGTTCGGCACGCGACGGATGTCGACGAGCGACGCCGGCAGGAAGCCGCGGACGCCCAGGTCGATGATGAGGCCGCCCTTGACGACCTCGATGACCGTGCCCTCGACGGGCTCGCCCGTCTCCTGCGCCGCCTCGATGCGCTTCCACGCGCGCTCGTAGCGGGCCTGCTTGCGGCTGACCTTGAGGCGACCTTCGTCGTCCTCCTTGATCATGACGAGGACTTCGACCTCCTCGCCCAGCTCGACCTCGTCGTACGGGTCGGCGTTCCTGCGGATCGACAGCTCCTGCTGCGGGATCACGCCTTCGGACTTGTAGCCGACGTCGACCCAGACCTCGTCTGGATCGATGCGGACGACTCGTCCGGTGATCACGTCACCTTCGGCAAAGCCGGGGAAGGTGGCGTCGTAGTTGGGGACAATGTTCCCGTCGACTTCGAGGAGGAGGCCGTCAGAGCCTTCAACCACGGTCGCCGCGGGGATCTCGGTGGTGGACATGAACAGCGCATCCTAGCGCCACGAGGGCGATCGGCGCCTCCCGCCCCCTGGCCCGGCGGACGGCGGCCCGGCCACGGCCCTCGGGCGGTCCGGGGCCGCTCCGCGAGGACGCCGCCGGACGGCGTCCCGGGCCCGTCAAATCTACGGGTCGTCCTGCCGACGCGGGGGTCGTGGGCCGCATGGATGCTGTCACCGTGTCCGAGCAACGACCGATCGCGGTGGAGCTGGAGATCGACGAGGCCCGGCCCCTGAGCGGTCGCCTGCGGGAGCCCGACGGCCCGTGGCGGGGGTTCGCCGGCTGGATCGGGCTCGCCGGCGCGATCGACGGAGTCCTCGCGGAGCAGCCCGAGCGGGACCGGATCGAGACCCCGAAACCCCGTACACCACCCCCGTAGGAACTATGATTCCGCTCCCTCATGACCCTCGATGCCCAGCAGGGCCTGTTGGAGCGGCGACCAGAGCTGCGGGCCATCGAGGCCACCGTGGCGCGCTCCCGCTCGGGCACCGGATCGGTGCTGCTCGTGGAGGCCGCCGCCGGGCTCGGCAAGACCCGTCTGGTGGGCGTCGCCTCGGAGCTCGCCGAGCGGTCGGGCATGCGCGTGCTGCGGGCCGTCGGGGCCGAGGTCGAGCGCGACTTCGCCTTCGGCGTCGTCCGGCAGCTGCTCGAGCGCGAGGTGCGGTCGCGCGGCGTCCAGCTCGCCGCCACGCCACCGACGGACGCGGCCCGGCTCGGCCTCGGCGCGTTGGACCTCGCCGACGTGGCGGACCGCCCGCCCCACGCGCTGGCGGAGCCGTCCCACGGCGCGGTCCACGGCGTCTACTGGCTCGTCGTCGCGCTCGCGGAGCAGGGGCCGCTGGCGCTCGTCGTCGACGACGCGCACTGGGCGGACCCCCGTCGCTGCGCCTGCTCGCGCACCTCGCCCGGCGGATCGAGGGCCTGCCGGTCCTGCTCGTGATCGCCACCCGCGACGGCGCCGAGGTGCCGCCGGCGCTGCACGGGCTCCACGCCGACCCGGCGGTCGTCCACCTCTCGCCGCGGCCGCTGAGCCCCGCCGGGACCGGGAGGCTGCTCGCCGACGCGGCGGGCCACGACCCCCGGGAGCGCACGGTCGAGGTCTGCCACCGGATCAGCGGCGGCAACCCGTTCCTGATCGGCGAGGTCGTGCTCGCGCTGCGCCAGAGCGGGCAGGAGGTCGACGACGCGACGGTCGAGGCGATCGCCAGCACGGCGCCGGAGTCGCTGCGCCACGCCGTGATGCTCCGCGTCGGCTTCCTTGGCCCGGAGGCGGTCGCGGTCGCGCGGGCCGTGTCCGTGCTGGGCACCGACAGCGACCTCACCCGCATCTCCACGCTCACCGGGCTCGACCGCCCGGTCGCGGCGGCCGCCGTCGTGCGCCTGGTCGCCGCGCGCGTCCTCGCCGACGCCAGCCCGCAGGAGTTCGTCCACCCGCTCGTCCGCGGCGCCGTCTACGGGGATCTGACCGTCGTCGAGCGCAGCCTGTTGCACGAGGGCGCCGCCCGGCTGCTCGACGCCGCCGGGGCCGAGGAGCCGCGCGTCGCCGCGCACCTGCTGCTGACGGAGGCCGCCGGGTCCCCGGCCACGGCCGACCGGCTCGCGGCGGTGGGGATCGACGCGCTCGAGAAGGGCGCCCCGGTGATCGCTGCGACCCACCTGCGGCGCGCCCTCGCCGAGCCGCCCGCGCCGGACCGCACCGGCTCGGTGCTCGCCGCGCTGGGGCGGGCGGAGCTCGCCGTCGGGGACGCCGAGGGCGCCGCCGCGCACCTGGACGCGGCGCGTCTGCGGATCACGGACGCCGACGAGCGCGTCGCCGCGGCGATCGACCTCGCGACGACGCTCACGTCGACCGGGGACTTCCGGGGCGCGGTGCGGATGCTGGACGAGACCGCCGTCGGCCTGTCCGGCGACGCGGCCCTGCGGGTCGACGCGGTCCGGACCACGATCGCGTTCTACGTGCCGGAGCTGGCGCCCGAGGCGCAGCAGCGGATGCTGGGCTACGCCGAACTGGCCGGGGACACCCCGGCGGAGCGGATCGCCCTGTCCAACGCGGCGATCGCCCGAGCCTTCTCCACCGACTCCACCGCCGGCGACGCGTTGCCGCTCGCGCGGCGGGCGCTCGCCGACGGCACGCTGCTCGGGGAGGCCGGGCTCGTCGCCTCGTGGGGCCAGGCGTCGTACGTCCTGGTCTTCGGCGAGGACTACGCCGGCGTCGAGCGCGAGTCCGCCATGGCGACGACCGTCGCCCGGGCCCAGGGCTCGGCCGAGGGGACGACCTCCGTCGAGCTCGGGGGCCTGCAGGTCGAGCTGCTGCGCGGCCAGCTGCCCGCCGCCGCCGCGCACGGCGAGGCCGCCGTCGCGTTCTGGGACGGGCCGCTGGCCGACACGATCATCGAGCGCTGGGCGACCGCGGCGGTGGGGTGGCTCGTCGAGGCCCACGCGCTCGCCGGGGACCTGGAGCGTGGCCGCGACCTCGTCGCCGCCTGGTCCGCCCGCGGCGATCTCGACACCCCGGAGCGCGTGTTCGTCCGCTACGGGGCGGCGGTGCTGGCCGAGGCCGCGGGCGACCACGTCTGCGCCCTCGAGGAGGCCCTCGCCTTCGGCCGGGTCTCCGCCGCGGTCGGCTACGAGGACCGGACCGCCCCGTGGCGGGCCGTCGCCGCGCGGTCGTTCTACGCGCTGGGCCGTCGCGACGAGGGCATCGCGATCGCCGACGAGGCGCTGGCGATCGCCCGCCGCTGGGGCACGCCCGGCGGCCTCGGCGGAGCGCTCCACGTCCGCGCGCTGGCCGACGCCCCGTCGGCCGGGACGGCGCGCCTGGAGGAGGCCGTCGAGATCCTGCGCACGTCCGAGCGCCGGCTGCTGCTCGCCGCGGCGCTCGTCGACCTCGGCGTCGCGCGCCGCCGCGCCGGTCACCGGCGCGAGGCGCGGACCGTGCTCGAGGAGGGCATGGACCTCGCCGCCCGCTGCGGCGCCCGGCCGCTCGCCGACCGCGCCCGGGCCGAGCTGCACGTGCTCGGGGCGCGGCCGCGGCGGTACCTGGCCAGCGGCGCGCAGAGCCTGACCGCCACGCAACGCCGGATCGCGGAGCTCGTGGCCGAGGGGCTGACCAACCGCGAGATCGCCCAGGCCGCCTTCATCACGCAGAAGACGGCGGAGACGCACGTCAGCGCGGTGCTCCGCAAGCTCGACGTGCGCCGGCGGACCGAGGTCGCCGCCCGGCTGGCCGAGGACCCCGAGGCCGTCGGACCGGCAGCCTGAGGCTCCCCCGCCCGCGGCGCCGTCCCGACCCGCGGGCAGCGCTGCGGACGACGGACCTGCCGGGGCCTCAGCCGCGCACGTACGGCTTCAGCAGCGCCTTCCAGGCGTTGTCGATCTTCGTCCACTCCGACGGGCAGCGCTCCAGGCGGGACTTCCCGAGGATCCCGAGCGAGCGGACCCCGTCGAAGTTCTCCTCGCTGGATCCGGCGACGAGGCAGGCGATGTCGTAGGCGCGCTGGATGCTCAGCGAGTGCTCGTCCCAGTAGTCGGACTCCTTCAGCGACTTGCGGTCGTCGAACAGCAGGCGGAAGAACCGCGCGGCCTGGATCGCGTAGCGCTCGCCGTTGTTGACGCCGCCGACGAGGAAGACCGTGGCGAGCTGGTCGACGGAGTCCTCCTCGCGGCCCGTCAGGGGCAGCTGGAAGATGTCGGCGAAGGCGTGCCCGAGCTCGTGCACGAGGATGAAGCCGTCGATCGCGGCGACCTGCTCGCCCATCTCCTCGTCCGTGATCTTCGGGTCGTTGCGGCGCAGCACCGTGGCGATGTAGTCGACGAACCCGTAGGAGAGCGTCACCGTCTTGGTCGACGGGTCGTAGTTCGGGCCGACGAAGCCCCGTACGGCCTGGATCTTCAGGTTGGTCGGCAGGACGAACTGCTGCGAGAAGCCGGCGGCGACGCCGTCGGTGCCGCCGACCTCGAGCAACTGCTGGGCGATCTGCTCGGTCTTCGTGCGCGGCGGTGCGTACTGGACCGTGATCTTCCCGGAGTCCGAGCCGGTGTCCTTCGCGGTCACCCCGGCGACGGCGACCAGCGCGTCGCCGGCCGTGCCGATCGCCGGGCTGTGGGCGATCAGCGCCTCGGTCGCCGTCTTCGCGGCCTGCGCGTCGCTCTGGTCAGCGGCCTGGGCGATCGCCCGCAGGTCGTTCGTGCCCGTCTGGACCGCGGTCTTCAACGCCGCGACCTCGTCCTCCGCACCGGCGGGCACGGTGATGCCGTCGAGCGTCGTCAGCGCCGCGGACGCGCGGTCGGCCAGGGCGCTGAACTGCTGGGCGAGCTGCGCATCGCTCACCTTGTCCGCACCCTGGATGGCCGTCTCGATGTCGGTGCCGATCGAACCGACGGTCGTCTTCGCGGACGCGACGGCGCGGCGGAACGCGGCCGCGGACGCCCCGTCGGGGGCCGGTGTCGCGGTCGTCGTGGCCGGCGGGGCCTTCGCCTCCTGGTCGTCCCCTCCCCCGCAGCCGGTGAGCGCGGCGGCGGCGAGGACGGTGGCGAGGAGCAGCGCGGGGACTGGTCGGTGCATGCCGACCAGCCTGATGCTCGCCCGCCCGCGCAGCGAGGGGGTCGCCACCCCGAACTTTTCCACTGCGGGGCCCGCAGGCGATCCGGGCTACGATCCGCGGCCGATGCCGACCCGAGCGACCAAGCGCGGCGACGAGCGGACGCCGCTGCAGATCGATTGCGACGTCCTGATCTGCGGCGCGAGCTTCGCGGGCCTGACCGTGGCCCGCGAGCTGGCGACGTCGCCGGCCCGCCCCCGCGTCGTCGTGGTCGACCGCTACGAGATCGGCGAGCGCCAGACGTCGGCCTGCGCCGTGCCGCTGCCGTGGCTCGCGCTGCTGGGCCTGACCGACGCCGTCCTCCAGCGCTTCGACGAGATCGTCGCCCACTCGCCGGACCGCACGTTCTCGTGGGCGCTGCCGGAGCCGTTCGTGACGTTCGACTACCGGAAGCTCTGCCGGCTGCTGGCCGACCAGGGCGACTTCGTCTTCGAGACCGCGAAGGTCGAGGGCCTCGGCCGGCCGTCCTCCGTGGCCGGCGGCCCGCTGACCGTGCTCACAGACCGCGGCCCGATCCGCGCGCCGCTGGTCGTCGACGCGCTCGGCTGGCGCCGGGTCCTCGCGCCCGCCGGCGAGGACGCGATCCAGCCGCCGGAGGCGTTCCTCTCGCGCGGCCTCGAGGTCCACCCCGAGGGTCGCTCCGACGAGCTCGCCCTGTACCTGAACCCGCGCTACGTGCCCGACGGCTACTCGTGGTCGTTCCCGGCCGGAGGCGAGGTCCGCGTCGGCGTCGGCTCTTTTGACCCCCACCACCACGTCAAGGACCCGACGCTCAGGCTCGTCGCGGACCTGGAGCGCGAGCCGCACGGCTTCCAGGGCAACTGGATCCCCCACAAGCTGCGCTCCTCGACCGGCGGCGGCGTCTTCTTCGTCGGCGACAGCGCCGGCCACTGCCTGCCGCTGACCGCCGAGGGCATCCGGCCGGCGTTCCACTTCGGGATCGCGCTGGGCCGCGAGCTGCGCCACGTCGTCGAGGGCCGCCAGACCCGCGAGCAGGCGCTGCGCCGCTACGCCTCCGCGTCGGCGCAGAAGGACCCCGCGTACCGCTGGCTCCTGCGGCTGCAGCGGCTCGTCGGCCGCGTGATCCCCCACCGCCGGACGCTCGACGCCGCGCTGCGCCTGACGTCGCCGCCGTCCGTCGGACGGCGGGCCTGGGGCGCGTACCTGCACACGCTGTCGGCGTCGACGTGGGCGGCGAGCGATCCGGGCCCCGCCCCGGCGGATGCGGAACTCGCCGCTCCCGCCGAGCCCGTTCCCACCGTCTGACAGGATCGGGATCAGGCGTCGGCGCCCGGCCGGCGACGGCGAGGAGACGCATGGCCGAGGTCCGCAACGATCCAGCGCAGCACCGGTACGAGGTCCTGGAGGACGGCGCCGTCGCCGGCTTCGCCGAGTACATGGAGGTCCGCGGCGACCGCATCGTGTTCACCCACACCGAGGTCGACCCCGCGTTCGGTGGCAAGGGCCTCGGCAGCGTCCTCGTCGCCGGCGCCCTGGAGGACGCCCGGGACCGCGACCTCGCGATCGTCCCGATCTGCCCGTTCGTCGCCCGCTACGTGCACGCGCACCCGGAGTTCGTGCCGTTCCTCGACGAGCGGATCCGGAAGGCGTTCGAATGAGCGACGACGCCGCGGCCCCCCCCGCCGGGCGTCCGCAGCTACGCCCGGGACGGCGCCGTCGTCACCTACGAGGCGACGCGCTGCCGGCACGCCGCCGAATGCGTGCGCGGCCTGCCGAGGTCTTCGACACCCAGCGCCGCCCGTGGATCCAGCCCCAGCACGCGTCGGTCGACGCCCTGGACGAGGTGATCGCGCGCTGCCCGACGCAGGCGCTGAAGCTCGTGCGGGATCCCGGGGCGCGGGGGATCCCGGGGCGCGGGGGCCGCTGGCTCGGCAAAGGGTTGGAATAACTACGGATTCCGCCGTTACGGGAACCCGAAATCGAAAGTTCCGTATGGTGAGTGAGCGCCAGAACCGTATCGACTTCCTCCGGCGGCAGAGACAGGGCCGAGAGCTCACCCCGAGATTCTTGCGAGAGGTAAGCGAACGCTCGGGGATTCGTTTGCGTGAGGACCGACTCGTATCTTTGGAGGCCTCAGATTCGATTCACCGAAAGGCTTTGCTGAACGAAGCCCGGGCTTCGAGCCTTCTTCCGCAAGAGGGGCCGGCGAGCGGAGGTGTCGATGCGTCAGTCTGGGCAACCGCGACCACGTTGCGGGCGACTACCACTGACCGAGATCTCGCCGATCAGCTGGCATCGGTTGCCGTGCGCAAAGTACTCGATGTAGCTCCTGAACCGCTTCTATTCATCGAAGGCAATGAGTATTGCGGTGCCCTGCGGGTCCCGCTGCCAGCAGGTTTTTCGCTGTGGCCACTAACGAGCTCCTCGACCGATCCCGTGCTCCTGTGCTCGCAGTCGGCCACGACCGGAGTCCTCGCGTTTGCCGATAGGGCGCCAAACTCAGAACGTGACGCGTGGTCGTTCTCGTTCTGGGCCTTCTGAGCAAAATTCGCGCCCTAGGCCACGCCTGCTGGCGCAGTTGACACCGAACTACTACGGCGGGGCGGTCGACTCAAGGTGAGGCCGCCCGCGTAGACGGCGTCAATGATCTTAGCCAGCGCACCACACAGCCCTAGGTCGACCTCTCGATGCCTATCGAGCATCCGCCTGCGCGGGTCTCGTTTCGGCGACGACGACGGTCTCGTTGTGGCGACGTTTGATAATCGGGTACAGAACTCGTCCTCGGGCTTTTCTGAAGGGCAAGCCCAGCCAGGTCCCAGTTTGCGAAGCATGCGAGAAGAAATTCGACCGTTCGCAGTTCCCAAGAGGGACCGTGTTCGAGAAAGACGGCTACTGATGGCAACCGGATTCCCGCTCTTGGACTTCGAACTTGGCCGAGTTTCTTGGGCCGAGTTCCGCGCGGACTCTGGCCGGTCTGCGGCCAACTTCCCCAAAGCGGTGGAACGGCTTGTCGCGGCGTCTTCGGAAGCTGCGGCAGAGAGTGCCTACTGGCAGCTTGACAGCTGGTGCGTGAGAGACCGACGCCTTTTCGAATCGGCCGTCCCTGTCCCGCGTCAAGAAATCCGCTCAATTTGGCGTGTTTGAACTGGGGTGCTGAGGTCGGTTGAGGATTGGCTGTCGGGCTCGGCAGGCGACACGCGCTCGGCGGGCTGGGCGGCGAGGACGTCGGCGACGCGGTCCAGCCGGCCAGCGCGTCGTACGTTCGCCACGCTCGACCGACCGACCAGGCCGGCCACTTCGGCGCCGGCTTCGGCGACACGTCGATCAGCGGTCGTAGACCTCGCGCCGATGCCCCAGCGTCACGACCACCACCAGCAGCACGTCGTCCTCGACGGCGTAGATGATCCGGTAGTCCCCCACGCGGACCCGCAACGCGTCTCGCCCCTGGAGCCTGCGGGCCGCCGGCGGCCGCGGGTCCTCGGCCAGCAGTGCGATCGCGCCCTGGATCCGCCGACGGACCGGGGGATCGAGCGTCTTCAGCGCGCGGACCGCCGCGGGGCGCAGCTCGATCCGATACGGGCTCACTCCCAGCCCAGGTCGGCCTTCACCTGATCCCAGGGGATGCTCGGGCCTTCCTCCGCCATCGCGGCATCGAACGCGGCGACGTCCTCGGCCTCCTCCAGCGCCGCGGTCAGCTGCGCGTAGCGCTCCGGACTGACCAGCACCGCGGCCGGACGGCCGTACCGCTCGAGGAACACGGCCTCGGTCCGCGCAAGCTCGACCACCTCCGGCAGGTTCTCCCGCGCCGCACTGATCTTCATCGTGGCCATCGTCACATCGTACGACCTGGCAGTCGTCTCGTACAACATCGGCCGTCTCGCGCGGCGGCGGCGTTCGAGGACCCGCGGCTCCTCGACGGACGTCCGCCGGCCCCCCGGATCACGTCCGACGCCCCGGCCCTCGCGCTGCTCAGGACTAGGGAATTCCGATGATCAGAAGTGAGGACTTCCCCGCGATCGCCGCCACCGCGCCCGGGCGGCGCCGCTGGCGGCACCGACTCCCCCTGCGATCCCGCCTACCCCGCGACCCGCACCTTCCCCGCCGCGGCCGTCGCCCGCCCCCGCGCCTCGTCGACGTCCGCCCCGCGAGCCAACGCCACGCCGAGCCGGCGGCCCGGCCGCGCGTCCGGCTTGCCGAACAGCCGCACGTCGACGGACGGGTCGACCGCGAAGGCGTCGGCCACCCCGGAGTACCGCGGGGCGTCCAGGTCGGCGTCGCCGAGGATCACCGCGCTGGCGGCCGGGGCGATCAGGGGGACGCGGCCGTCGGCGTCGGTCGGGACGGGCAGGCCGAGGATCGCGCGGACGTGGAGGGCGAACTCCGAGGAGGCCTGGCTGGCCATCGTGACCATGCCCGTGTCGTGCGGTCGCGGCGAGACCTCGGAGAAGAGGACCTCGTCGCCGCGGACGAACAGCTCGACGCCGAACAGGCCCCAGCCGCCGAGGCCGTCGGTGACCGCGCGGGCGATCTCCTCGGCCCGGGCCGCCGCGGCGGCGCTCATCGGCTGCGGCTGCCACGACTCGCGGTAGTCGCCGTCCTCCTGCGTGTGGCCGATCGGCGCGCAGAACGCCGTGCCGCCCGCGTGGCGGACGGTCAGGAGCGTGATCTCGTAGTCGAAGGCGACGAAGCCCTCGCAGATCACCGCGGAGGCGCCGGTGCGGCCGGACTCCTGGGCGTACGTCCACGACCGGTCGGCGTCCTCGGGGCGGCGGATCACCGACTGGCCCTTGCCGCTGGAGGACATCACCGGCTTGACGACGCACGGGACGAACGTGCCCCCGTCGGCGGGCTGGAGCGCGGCGACGGCGTCGCGGAGCTCCTCGGCGGATGTGCAGAAGCGGTACGGGGACGTCGGCAGGCCGAGCTCCTCGGCCGCCAGCCGGCGGATGCCCTCGCGGTCCATCGTCAGGCGCGCCGCGCGGGCGGTCGGCACGACGTGGAGGCCCTCGGCCTCGAGCTCCTGCAGCACCGGGGTGGCGATCGCCTCGATCTCCGGGACGACGAGCAGCCGCGCGCAGGGGCGCTCCTGCTCCGCGCGCAGGAGCGCCCGCAGCGCGTCGGGGTCGGTCATCGCGATCGTGTGCGAGCGGTGGGCGACCTGCTGGGCCGGGGCACCGTCGTAGCGGTCCACGGCGACGACCTCGCAGCCCAGGCGCATCGCCTCGAGGGCGACCTCGCGGCCGAGCTCGCCGCTGCCGAGGAGCACCAACCGAACTGCCCCTGCGGTGCCGGGGGTGCCGAAGGGCGGGAGCGGGGCGGCGTCGGGCGCGGGCATCGCGCGGATGATGCCAGCCGATCGCCGCGCGCTCCCGTCGCCCGTCGGCCACGTTCGGCGGCACGCCGCCCGCCGACGCCATCACCAGGAAACCTTCCTCACGGGGCGCAACGCTGGTGTCCACGACCGTGGGACGCCGTCGACCATCGGTCCGCACCCTGCAAGAACCGTTGCAGGAGGGGTCCGGCGGTTGGCCGACTGGCCGGGCTCCCATAGCGTCGCGCCCTGCTCGACCTCCGTCGGGCCGTTTCGCTCGCCGCCGCCTGCCGCCCGGCACGAGTGCCCGCGCCTCCCCGCGCACGACATCCCGAGGTTCCATGACGCCGACTCCCCGCCGCCGACCCATGCTGCGCGCCGCAGCCGCCGCCGCCACCGGTGCGGCCGTGCTCGCCGTGGGCGCCGGGGCACCATCGTCGGGCTTCGCGGACGTCGCGTCGGACCGGGCGGCCGCCCAGTCCCTGCGCCAGAAGGTCGCGGCGGAGACCGCCCGCATCGAGGCGACGAGCGCCGGCCTGCGCACCGCCGAGCAGCGGCTCGCCACGCTGGACCAGACCGTCGCCAAGCGCCAGGGCCAGGTCCAGCGGACGCAGGACGACCTCGTCCGCGCCCGGGTCCGGATGGCGACGCTCGAGCGCAAGGCCGAGCAGGCCACCGACGTCCTCTCCTCCAACCTCGCCAACGCGTACGAGTCCGGCCAGCCCGACCTCGTCTCGGTCGTCCTGACCTCGCGCGGCTTCAACGACCTGCTCGAGCGGGTCGACTTCCTCAAGCGGGTGTCCGCCCACAACGGCCACATCCTCGACGAGACCCGCGACGCGAAGACCGCCGTCACGAAGCAGGCGGCCGACCTGAAGCAGATGCGCGTCCGCTTCAGCGCGCTCGCGAAGTCCGCCGTCGCCGACCGCGACCAGGCCGACGTCGTCCGCAACGCGATCCTGCGCCGCAAGCAGGCGCAGCTCGCCGCGCGCGCCGGCACCAGCAGCCAGCTCTCCCGCGTCCGCAGCCGGATCGCCCGGCTCGAGCGCGAGCAGGCCGCCGCCGCCCGCGCCGCCCGCGAGCAGGCCACGGCCACGCAGGCCGCCCCGCGCGCCGTCCCCTCCGCTCCCTCCTCCGGCGGCGGCGGTGGCTCCAGCGCCGCCCCGTCCAGCAACGACGGCAGCGCCGTCGCACGCGTGGTCTCGGCGGCCAACGAGATCGCCACCACCCCCTACGTGTGGGGCGGCGGCCACGGCGGCGCGAGCGGCGGCTACGACTGCTCCGGGTCCCTGAGCTACGCGCTGGCGGCCGGTGGCCTGCTCAGCTCGCCGCTGACCTCCGGCGGCTTCATGAGCTGGGGCGAGCCCGGCCCCGGCAAGCGGATCACCGTCTACGCCAACGGCGGCCACGCGTACATGGTCGTCGACGGCCGGCGCTACGACACCTCGGCGCTCAGCGGCGGCGGCACCCGCTGGACGACCGAGATGCGGAGCTCCGCCGGGTTCGTCGCTCGCCACCCGCCGGGCTACTAGCCGGACGGCTCCCCCGGCCGCCTCGGGCGGGGCGTCCGCCGGACGGCGGACGCCCCGCCGATCAGCCGGACCACAATCGGCTAACGGCGTTGCAACCCTCCGAACGGGGGGTTTCAGGACGATCGCCCGGAGATCCAGTGAATTGGACTTCTGTTTGACGGAGAAAACGGACATACTGGCCGTTCTTCCCGTCTCCGCCGTCCGGGTGCTCGCACCTGCAGGACGGCGCCAGGAACCCAAGTCCCCCGTCTCCGAAGGACCGACCGAGCCGATGCGCACCAGATCACCAGGAACCCTCTTCCGACTTCTCGCCGTCCTGTTCGCCGCCACCGCGGCGGCGATGGCGTTCTCCGGATCCGCGTCAGCGGCGGCCCCGGACAACGGCTGGACCTGCCGGGCGCAGTCGCTGCGCCTCGAGCTCGTCGGGCTCTCCCCGCTGGAGCCCGTCACGAACCTGATCAGCGCCGGCGCGGACGACCAGCCGTGCGCGACGCAGGCGAGCTCGCCGCTCGGCGGCCCGCTCCAGTCCGTGCTGGACATCCTCAAGCCGCTGGGCGTGAACCTCGGCGCTCTGGCGACCGACACCTCGATCGACGCCACCAAGCGCACCCGCGACCAGGAGCCGAAGGCCCACGCGAAGGTCGCGGGCCTCGACGTGAGCCTCCTCGGCATCGCATCGATCGTGAAGGTCGGCGCCGTCGAGTCGACGGCCACCGCCAAGTGCGTGGCCGGCCGGCCCCAGTACTCGTCGACCTTCGACGTCGGCGACGTCTTCGTCTTCGGCAACCGTGTCGCCCTCGACCTGACGACGCCCGTCACCGAGATCGCCGGTATCCTCGGGCCGCTCGGCCCGGTCGTGCGCCTGCTCCCCGGCGCCGTCAGCACCGACCAGTACGGCCACACCCGGAGCGCCCTGGAGGTCCAGGTGATCGCCGCCGCGGGCATCAAGGTGCTCGACATCTCGCTCGGCGTCAGCCGCGTGCTCGCCACCGGCACCGCCTGCGACCCGGCCGTCGCCCCGACGGTCGATGCGCCCATCGTCGACGGTCGCACGATCACCGCCGCGGCCACCGCGCCCAGCGGGCAGACGATCACGGCGTGCAGCTTCGCCGTGACGCCCGCCGGCGGCACCGCGAAGACCCTGTCCGGCGTCTACGACGCGGACGCCAAGTCCTGCAAGGCCACCCTGGCCCGCGGCGACTACCCGGCCGGCGACTACACCGCCACGGCCTCGGCCACGACGTCCGACACCGGCACGGCCACCAGCCCCCCGGCACCGTTCACCCTCGTCGCCCCGGCGGTCGGCACGCCCGCCGCGCTCAGCGGCCGCGACCTGTCCGTCCCGGTCACCCCGGGCTCCGGCGCGACCGTCGCGAGCTGTGAGATCACCGTAGGCCCGGCCGGCGGCACCACGACGAGCGTCCCGGCCACCTACGACGCCACCACCGGCCGCTGCAAGGCGACGCTGCCGAACGGCGCGTTCCCCGCCGGCGAGTACGAGGTCGTCACGAAGGTCACCGACTCCGCCGGCGACGACGCCACCGGCAAGAACACGATCACCACGGGCGGCCCCGCCGTCGGTGAGCCCGCGCTGGACGGCCGGAAGGTGACCGCGACGGTCGCCCCCGCCGGCACCACGACCATCGAGTCGTGCCGCTTCGCCGTCACCCCGAAGGCCGGTGGCGACACGAAGACCGTCGCCGGCACGTTCGCCGTGGGCGCCTGCACCGCCACGCTGCCGCGGGCGGACTTCCCGGCCGGCGAGTACGTGATCGTCGCGTCCGCCGTGGACTCCGGCGGCGACGCCGCCGAGCGCGCGGGGGCCGGCGTCATCGCGGGCCCGACCGTGGGCGACCCGACGCTCACCGGTCGCGACCTCTCCGTCCCGGTGACGCCGGGCTCCGGCGAGACCGTGACGGCCTGCAAGGTGACCGTCACGCCCGTCGGCGGCGGCACCGTCACCGCGCTGGACGCGACGTACGACGCCACCACCAAGGCGTGCGTCGCCGACCTGCCCACGGACCTGACCCCGGGCGCCTACACGGTCGACACCGAGGTCACGGACTCCGGCGGCGAGACCGGCACCGGCACCGGCCAGGTCACGCTGCACGGGCCGACCGTCGGCGTCCCGTCGATCGACGGCCGCACGGTCTCCGCCTCCGTCGCGCCCGAGAACGGCGCGACGGTCGCCACCTGCGAGTTCCGTCTGACGATCACGGGCGGCGCCGCGAAGACGGTCGCCGGCGTCATCGCGGGCGGTCGCTGCTCCGCCGCGCTCCCGTCCGGGGACTTCCCCGCCGGTGAGTACGCGATCGTCGTCGAGGCCAAGGACGCCGCGGGCAACGCGACGACGAACTCCGGCACCGGCCGCATCGCGGCCGACCCGGTGCTCGGCGAGGCCACCGTCGGCACGCCGACGATCGACGTCCGCGACGTCAGCGCCCCGGTCACGGTCCCCACCGGTGTGACCGCGACCGGCTGCGAGATCAGCCTGACGCCGAAGAGCGGCGGCGCCGCCCAGACGGTCACCGGCACGCTCGCGGGCGGCCGCTGCACGGCCACGCTGCCGCCGGCGACGTTCCCGCCCGGCACCTACGACGTGGTCGTCACGGTCACCGACGACGGCGGCCGCAAGGCCACCGGCTCGGGCACCGTGACGGTCGCGGGCCCGGAGGTCGGCACCCCGGTCGGCGTCGGCCCCGTCGTCGTCGTGCCGGTCAAGCCCGGCGCGGGCGCGACGGTCACCTCCTGCACGCTGACGGTCGCCCCCGCGGGCGGCGGCGCCGCCCTGCCGGTGTCCGGCACGTTCGATCCGCTCACGAGCACCTGTGTCGCGACGCTGCCCGCCGGGACGTACCCGTCCGGGCAGTACGACGTGACGGCGACGATCACCGACTCCAACGGCTCGAAGGCGACCGGCTCCGGCCGCGTCACCATCGCCCAGCCCGCGGCGGCGCCCACCCGGGTCGAGGCGGCGGCCGAGGTCGCGCAGAGCCTCCTGGCCTGCGACGGCGGCAAGCTCGCGATGATCGAGGCCCGCCTCGTCGGCGGTCGCGTCGCGCTCTCCGGCGTCGCGCTGAAGTCGCTGGCCGGCCGCACGATCGGCCTGCGCCTGTCGGCGAAGGGCATCAGCACGCGCACGGTCGCCACGACCAAGGTCAAGGCCGACGGCACGTTCGCGACGACCGCCAAGGCCCCGGCCGCGCGGCTCCGGAAGACGACGTCCCGTGCGAAGTACTACGCGGTCATCGATTCCACCCGGAGCGGATCGCTGCGCCTGACCCGGCGCACGATCGTGACCTCGGTCTCGCTGACGCCGGGGCGGATCAAGATCAGCGGCCGCGTCTCCTCGCCGCTGCCGAAGAAGGGCCAGGCCGTCGTCATCGGGCGCCGCGTCAGCTGCACGAGCTACCGCACGGTGGCCCGGGCGAAGACCGACTCCCGCGGGCGCTTCTCGGTGAGCTTCGCGGCTCCCAAGGACAAGGCCGCGGGCCTGTACCGGGCGCAGACGCGCGCGCCCTCCGTCCGCGGCGGCCGTCCGGTGAACCGGACGTACACGCTGCCGCGGATCGTCGTCCCGCGCTGAGCGACGGGCGCCGCCGGCCCCGGCCGACGGCGCCACGCGCTCCGAGGACCCGACGCCGTCGCGGGGCCGCCCCCCCCCGGGGGGGGCGGGCGGC
>NZ_JBFAPC010000065.1:0-30846 GCF_040675535.1 Patulibacter sp. NPDC049589
GGAGGCGGCCGACCGCGGGCACCAGCGTTCCTACCCGGCAGGAACGTTTCCCGGTGTTCGTGGCCGGCGCGGTGGGCCGGCGGAGGCGGCCGACCATCGGCACCAGCGTTCCTACCCGGCAGGAACGTTTCCCGGTGTTCGTCGCGGGCGCGGTGGGCCGGCGGAGGCGGCCGACCGCGGGCACCAGCGTTCCTACCCGGCAGGAACGTTTCCCTGTGTTCGTCGCGGGCGCGGTGGGCCGGCGGAGGCGGCCGACCGCGGGCACCAGCGTTCCTACCCACCAGGAAGGTTTCCTGGTGTTCGTGCCGGCGCCCGTCAGCCTTCGAGCAGCGCCGCGACGTCGTCGTGGCCGCCGTGCCTCGCCCACCCGGCGGGCGGGCCGTGGCCGTGGCCGTCGACGGCGTCGCGGTCGGCACCGGCGGCGAGGAGCACGCGGACGACCTCCGCCCGACCCTGCTGCGCGGCGAGGTGCAGCGGGGTGACGGCGCAGCCGTGGTCGGGACCGCCGAAGGTGCCGCGGCGGTCCGTGTCGGCGCCCAGGTCGAGCAGCGCCCGGACGGTGTCGGACCGGCCGGTCCACGCGGCCCAGATCAGCGGCGTGCCGCGGTAGACGTCGGCGTCCGGGCGAGCGCCCGCGGCGACGAGATCGGCCATCACCTCGTCGCGGCCGTTGCGGGCGGCGTAGGCGAGCGCCTCGTCGAGCACCTCCTGCCGGTCCTCGCCGGGCGTCCACGCCGGGAACTCCGAGTGCGGGCGGTGGAACGCCCGGTGCGCGCCGGCGCTGCCCGGCCCGACGGCGCCGCCCGGCCCTGCCTCGCCGTCCAGCCCGACGTCGCCGCCCGGCCCGGCCTCGCCGCCGGGTCCAGGCGCGGTGACGGCTCCGGAACCCACGCCACTGCGGTCGTCGCCGCCCGGCCCGGCCTCGCCGCCGGGTCCAGGCGCGGTGACGGCTCCGGAACCCACGCCACTGCCGCTGCCGACCAGCCTCGCCACGAGCCTGCGATCGCCCGCCCCCGCCGCCGCGCGCAGGTTGCCCGGCGTGACGCCCCCGGCGGCCACGAGCGCGTCCGCCGTGTCGCGGTGCCCCCAGAACAGCGCGACGACCAGCGGCGTGCCGCCGTCGCCGCGGGCGGAGCCGTCGGTGCGGGCGCCGCCCGCGACCAGCGGGCCGACGAGGTGCACGGCCCCCACGTAGGCGGCCTGGTGCAGCGCGGTCCACCCGTGCACGTTCGCGTGGGCCGGGTCGGCACCGCGCTCCAGGAGCAGCGCGACGGTCCGGTCGTCGCAGGTGCCCGCGGCCATCGAGACCAGGTCGTTGCGGTTCGGGCCCTCCGCGCCGACGAGCGCCGGCTCCACGTCCAGGAGGTCCCTCAGCGCGTCGAGGTCGTGCGCGTCGATCGCGCGCCGCGCGGCCTCGAACCGGTCCGACGCGCCGGTCGCCATCAGGCCCGGGCCGGGTCCGTGGTCAGCAGCCGATCGCGGGCCGCGAGCTTCTCGAGCACGAGCGCCGTGCCGACCCGCTGCATCAGGAGGTACTCGCCCTGCGTCACCCCGACGGCCTGCAGGAGCGGGACGTCTTCCGCCGTGACGAGCGGGTCCTCCCGCATCGCGATCGCGACGAGGCCGGAGCCCGCGCCGTCGACGGGCGGCCCCGGGGCCATCCGCGCCCCGGCGTGGAACGGCCGGCCGACCGCGACGGCCGTGCGGGCCGCGCCGTCGAGCAGCCCGAACGCCCACGGCGGCGGACTCGGCGCGGCCGGGACGATCAGGGACAGCTCGTGGCCGAGGGCCCCGGTGGACGTCGCCCCCTCGCGACGGGGCGGGTCGATCGCCGCCAGCCCCAGCGTGACGAGGTGCCAGTGCCCGTCGCCGCGGTAGGCCGCGATCCCGCGCAGGAGCCCGTCGTCGGCGGACGCGATCCGCCCGCTGCCCGCCCCGTAGACGGCCTGGAAGGCGTCCTCGACGGCGGAGCCCGGGGGTGGCGGAGCGGACGGAGGCACGCCGCGACGATACCCGCGCCGCGCCCGCGGCCGGAGCGTCCCGGCGCCCGCCTCGGCCGTCCCGTCCGGCAGCGACCGCGTGGTCCGCGCTACGTTCGAGGGGTGGCCCCGACGCACCGCCCCGCGACCGCGCCCACGACCGCGGCGGCGATCGCCCTGACGCCGACGGACGTCCGGCTCCTCGACGCCCCGCCGATCCTGGCCCTCCTGCGTCTGGAGGGCACGGTCGGCACCGACGCCGTCCGGCGGGCCGTGGCGCGGCACGTGCCGCGACGGTTCTCGGCCGCGCTCGTCCCCGGCGCGGGCCCGGCCGGCCCCGCGCTGCGGGTCCGCGACGCCCCCGGCCGGCCCGGCGAGCACCCCGTCCCCGTGACCCCGGTGGACGTCGCGCCGGGTGCCCTCGACGGCCTGCTGACGCTGAACGTCCCGGTGCGCGACCTCGCCGCGATCGGCCTCGGCGATGGCCTCGCCCGCGACCCGCTCTGCACCGTCGCGCACGTCCGCGACGCGACGGGCGACGCGCTCGCCGTCCGGCTCTCCCACGCCGCCGGCGACGGCCTCAGCCTGCTGCGGATGCTCGGGGCGATCGCCGCCGACCTCGCCGACGACCCGGGCGGCCAAGGCGGCCCGAACAGCCAAGAAGGCCCGGACGGCCAGGGCGGCCCGGACGGCCAAGAAGGCCACGGTGGCCCGGACGACCCGGACGCCGGCCGGACACGGTCCGCGCCCGGCCGAGCGCACCGCACGCCCGCGCGCGACGCGTCCGGTGAGCCCCTCCGCGCGTCCACACCGACACCGTCCGGCGACGTCGCGTCCTCCGCCACCACCACCGCGCCCCCGGACCGCTGGCTCTCCGTCCTCCCCCTCTCCGACGACTGCCGCGCCGAGATCGCGGACCTGGCCGCCGCCCGCGTCGCGAGCCCGACCGTCTGCCGGATGGCCGTGGTCGCGCGCCGGCTCGCCCCGATCGTGCGGCCGGGCGGGGACGGCCTGCGCATCCGCATCCCCGTCGACCTGCGGTTCCGGGACCTCGGCATCCCCGCCGACGCGGTCGGCAACCACTGGTTCGACGCGCTCGCCGTGTTCGCCGGCGCCCCCGACCGGCTGCCGCCCGCCGCCGAGATCGCCCGCGCGATCGACGCCACGATCCGCGAGCGCGTCGCGCTGCTCGCACCCGACGACGTCGACCACCTCACGGACGTGAGCCTGCGGCTGGTCCGCGACGTCGAGGGCGAGCCGCTCCGGCGCGGCGTCGACCTCGTGCACTCCTCGCTCCCGACGCCGGACTGGCCGGGCGTCCGGGCGCTCCACGTCCTCGGCTCCGCGCTCCTCGGCGTGGTCGATCAGCGCGGCAGCGACCGGGTCGACCTCGTGACGCCGCAACCGCTGCCGGCGGGCGTCACCGCGCTCTGACCCGCCGTCCGGAGGCCGCGGTCCGGAGGCCGGTGTCGCGGATCCCGTCCCCGGGGTGTCCCGCCGCGCCGCCCGGTCCCTACGGCGCGTCGAACGAGATCGGCTGCCCCGACCGCGGGTTGACGACCGGCGTCAGCTTGCCGGCGAGCTCGGAGCGCAGGGCCTCGTGCTGGCTCGGCAGGCGCAGCTGCTCGCCGAGGTGCTCCTTCGGCTCGTCCGTCGCGAAGCCGGGGCCGAGCGTCGCGATCTCGAACAGCACCCCACCGGGCTCGCGGAAGTAGATCGCGTGGAAGTAGTCGCGGTCGATGACGGGCGTGATCTTCGCGCCGGCGCCGGCCAGCCGCTCACGCCAGGCCTCGTGCTCGTCGTCCTTCGCACCCCATGCGATGTGGTGGACCGTGCCCGCGCCGGGGACGCCGGGCGCCTTCGGGGCCGGATCGACCGTCCAGTGGACGTGGCGGGCGTCGCCGAAGACCGTCCACTCGTCGCCGTCCTCCGTCGACTCCAGGCGGAACCCGAGCAGGTCCTTCAGGACCAGCGACGAGGCGTCCTTGTTCCCGGAGTACGCACGGGCGCCCATGACGCCGGTGATCGCGTGCTCGCCCGGGACGTCCGGGTGCTCGGCGCGCAGGGTCGCGCCGATCTCGTGGACGGTGAGCTCCAGGCCGAGCCCGTCCGGGTCCGCGAACAGCAGGCCGTTGCGGCCGCCGGTGAGGACGACGCCGCGCTCCTGCAGGCGCGCCGCCCAGAACTCCAGGGCCGGCACCGAGGGGACCGCGAGCTGGATCCGGTGGACCATGCCGGCCCCCGCGCGACCGGGCCGGGCACCCGCGAACTCGAACCAGGTGAGGATCGACCCGGGGCGGCCCTGCTCGTCGCCGAAGTACAGGTGATAGGCCTCGGGCTGGTCGAAGTTGACCGTCGTCTTGACCAGGCGCAGGCCGAGCGTGTCCGCGTAGAAGTCGACGGTCCGCTGCGCGTCGCCGGTGACCATCGTGACGTGGTGGAGTGCCTCGAGCCTCATGTCGGCAAGCGTAGTGAGGACGCGCGTCGTGCTCGTGTCTCCCGGGTAGCCGTGGGCCATGCTCGTCGCCGAGGACCTGGCCCTGCTGCTGCACGACGACGACTCCGGGAAGGGGGTCGCCGACCGCAACACCGTCGGCCTGGCGCTCGCCGGCGCCGTGCTCGTCGAGCTGGCGCTGCTGGGCCGCGTGCGCGTCGCCGGGGACGACGAGGACGCGAAGGAGGGTCGCCTGGTCCTCGAGGGCGACGGTCCGGTCGGCGACGACCTGCTCGACGACGGGCTCGCGATCGTCGCGACCAAGGAGGGCAGGCGGCCGAAGGCGACGCTCGAGAAGCTCCGCAGGGGCCTGCGCGAGCGCGTCCTGGAGCGGCTCGTCGCGGCCGGCGAGCTGCGCCGCGAGGAGCACCAGGCCCTGAAGGTCTTCACGACGACCCGCTGGCCCGCCGGGGACGGTCACCGCGAGGACGAGGTCCGTCGTCTCGTCCACGGCGCGCTGCTGGACGGCGAGGATCCCGACGAGCGCACGGCCGCCCTGGTCGGACTCGTCGACGCCATCGACGCGACGACGAAGGTCGTCCCGTCCGACGACCGCAAGGCCCTGAAGCGCCGCGCGAAGGAGATCGCGGACGGCCCGTGGGCGGCCGACGCGGTCCGTAGCGCGGTGCGCGACGTCCAGGTGGCCGTGATGACCGCGGTGATCACGTCGACGACGGTGGGGACGATCGCTGGGTCCGGCACCTGAGCGGACCGGCCGCGGCCCCGGCGACCGTGCCGCCCGACCCACGGTCGTCCGGCCGTGACGCGCGACCCGCGGCGCCCCCGACGGCCGCCCGGCAACGACGGGCAGCGCGACCCGCGGTCGTCCGCCGTGACCGGTCAGTCGGCGGCGGGGGCCGCCGGCGCCTCGGGCGCCCCGACCAACGCCTGGCGCGCGAGCTCGAGCACGCCGTCGCGGCTGCCCGCGACGGCCATGAAGCGGGCGCCGTGGCAGAAGACGGCGTCGGGGACGCCGGTGACCTGCTGCAGCGGCTCGCCCTCGAGCCCGGCCCAGGACTCCGGCAGCGACCGGCGGTTGGCGAACCCGTGGTCGCCGGCGGGCACGGCCTGCAGGCTCCAGTCGCCGCGGGTGCGCGGCGAGACGACGAAGAGGACGTCGGGCGCCTCCCGCAGGACGATCCCGCGCCACGGCATGCCGCGGTCGAGCTCGAGGATCCGCGGATCGGTCGCGCGGGCGAGCGCGGCGCGCACCAGGTCGGCCGCGCGGGCCCGTCCCTGCGACGCCTCGAGCTCGCGGCGGATCAGGCCCTCGGCGAGGTCGACGGCCTGGTCGAACGCGGCGCGCTCGGCGGCGGCGCCGTCCTCGGCGTCCCAGGGCGGGTTCATCGCCGCGATGACGCCCGAGACGGCGTAGGGCTGCGTGCCCTCGATCAGCGGCTCGTAGAGCTCCTGGCCGTTGTCGCCGGCGTCGATCGGCGCGACGACGCGGCCGTCGACGGAGGCCGCGACCTCCGGGCTGCCGGCGAGCTGCTCGCCGTACTGCTTCCAGACGAGGCCGAAGGACGCGTAGCGGATGCCGTTCTCGCGCTCGCCGACGTCGCCCTGGTGGTGGTCGAAGTCGCCGGTCGCCGGGTCGTAGTGCCGGCCGACGTCGATCCGCATCGCGCACGCGGCGAGCTTCTCGGGGACGCGCGTCCGGACGATCTCGAGGGGCCCGAGCGCCATCCGCAGGGTCGCGAGCGCGAACACCTCGTCCGCGTGGAACGAGCCGGAGTGGGTGCCGACGCGCAGCGGCTCCGGCGGGGGATCGGTCGATGCGGCGGCGTCGTTCACCGCGGGAACTGTACCGGCGGCGCCGAGCCGACCTACTCGCCGGTCGCCCGCCGCCGCACCGGCCGTGGCCCCCGACGCTCCGGCGCCCCTGCGCGGCCCCCCGGGGACTCGGACCCGACGGGTTCCCCGCCCGCGGATCCCGTCGCAACGCGGGCCGCGGACCGGGCGACCTATCCTCGGAGGGATGCCCGTGCCGCCCGATCCGACGCCCGCGGGCGCGTCGACCGACCCCGACGCTCCCGAGGAGACGCTCCTCCCGGACGACCGTCATGCGTCCGGTGCCCCCGAGGAGACGCCCGTCCCGGAGGACCGTCCCGCGCTCGACGCCGCCGGCGGCCCGCCCCGGAGCCCCTCCGTCGGCGACCTCCGCGCCCGCCTGCGGGACCTGCGTCTGCGCGACGAGCACCGCCTGATCCGCAAGGTCGACCGCCTGCGGCACCAGAAGGACCGCGACGTCCGCGCGAAGGACCTCGCGAAGGTGCTCGGCGAGATCGAGCGCGCCGAGGCGGCCGTCGCCGCGCGGCGGGACACCGTCCCGGAGATCACCTACCCCGAGGACCTGCCGGTCTCGCAGCGCCGCGACGACCTGCTCGCGGCGATCCGGGATCACCAGGTCGTCGTCGTGGCCGGCGAGACCGGCTCCGGCAAGACCACCCAGATCCCGAAGATGTGCCTGGAGCTGGGGCGCGGGATCCGCGGCCAGATCGCCCACACCCAGCCCCGCCGGATCGCCGCCCGCACCGTCGCGGAGCGCATCGCCGACGAGACGAACACCCAGATGGGCGAGGCGATCGGCTACTCGGTCCGCTTCAACGACCACTCGGGCGAGAACACGCTCGTGCGCCTGATGACCGACGGCCTGCTGCTGGCCGAGATCCAGCGCGACCGCCTGCTCCGGCGCTACGACACGATCATCATCGACGAGGCGCACGAGCGGTCGCTGAACATCGACTTCCTGCTCGGCGTGATCAAGCAGCTCCTGCCCCAGCGGCCGGATCTGAAGGTCATCATCACGTCGGCGACGATCGACCCGGAGCGCTTCTCCAAGCACTTCGGCGACGCGCCGATCGTCGAGGTCTCCGGGCGCACGTTCCCGGTCGAGGTCCGCTACCGGCCGGTCGACGATCCGGAGTCGGGCGACGCGGACCGCGACCAGGTCGACGCCATCGGCGACGCGGTCGAGGAGCTCGGCCACGAGGCGCCGGGCGACGTCCTCGTGTTCCTGTCGGGCGAGCGCGAGATCCGCGACGCCGCCGAGGCCCTGCGCGGCCGCTTCGGGGGCAAGGGGGCCGGACCGCACGCGGCCGTCGAGGTCCTGCCCCTGTACGCCCGGCTCTCGTCCGAGGAGCAGCAGCGCGTCTTCCGCCGATCCCCGGGTGGGCGCCGACGGGTGGTGCTCGCGACCAACGTCGCCGAGACGTCGCTCACGGTCCCGGGCATCAAGTACGTCGTCGACCCCGGACAGGCCCGGATCAGCCGCTACTCGTCGCGCCTGAAGGTCCAGCGGCTGCCGATCGAGGCCGTCTCGCAGGCGTCGGCCAACCAGCGCAAGGGCCGCTGCGGCCGCACCTCGGACGGCATCTGCATCCGGCTGTTCTCCGAGGAGGACTTCGACGCGCGGCCCGAGTTCACCGACCCGGAGATCCTGCGGACGAACCTCGCGTCCGTGATCCTGCAGATGGCCGCGCTGGGCCTCGGCGAGATCCAGGACTTCCCGTTCCTCGAGCCGCCGGACCGCCCGCAGATCCGCGACGGCGTGCAGCTGCTCGAGGAGCTCGGCGCGCTGAAGCAGGACGAGGAGGACCCGAAGAAGCGCCTGACGCCGACCGGCCGCACGCTCGCCGCGCTGCCGATCGACCCGCGCCTGGGTCGCATGGTGCTGGAGGCCGACCGCCTCGGGTGCACCGAGCAGGTCGTCGTCATCGCCGCCGCGCTGTCGATCCAGGACCCGCGCGAGCGCCCGCAGGACAAGCAGGAGGCCGCGCAGCAGTCCCACGCACGCTTCCGGCACCCCGAGTCGGACTTCCTCGGCTTCCTCAACCTCTGGGAGTACCTGCAGGAGCAGCAGCGCGAGCTCTCCGGCAGCGCGTTCCGTCGCCGCTGCAAGCAGGAGTTCCTCCACTACCTGCGGATCCGCGAGTGGCAGGACCTGGTGGCCCAGCTCCGCCAGGCGGCGAAGGGGACGGGCATCAAGGTCCCCCGCGGCGCGGGCAGCCGCCCGGGACTGACCCCGCAGCTGGGCTCCGACGGCCCGCTGGAGGCCGACGTCGAGGAGCGGCTCCGCTCGGAGGCGGCGGGTTCCGGGGCGAACGGCGCCGACCGCCCCGCCAACGCCGCCGGCTCCCGCAACGCCCGCCGCCGCGGGCGCGGGCGGGGCCGCGACGCCCAGGCCGCCGTCCAGCCGTCGGAGACCGCGTCGACGACCGCCGAGGGCGGCTCCGCGCTGCCGGACGACGCCCAGCTGCGCCCGATCGACCGCGCCGGCGGTACGGGCGTCGCCCGGCTGCGCGCCGCCGAGCGCGAGGCGGACCGCATCCGCGCGGCGAGCGAGCGGGACATCCACCAGGCGCTCCTCTCGGGCTTGCTCTCGCACGTCGGGCTGAAGGACGTGACGCAGAAGACCGACCAGAAGGGCCGCGTCCAGCGCAAGGGCCGACCGCAGCGGCCGGAGTTCCTCGGCGCCCGCGGCGCGCGCTTCCAGATCTTCCCCGGCTCGACGCTGGCGAAGAAGCCGCCGGTCTGGACGATGGTCGCCGAGCTCGTCGAGACCTCGCGCCTGTGGGGCCGCACCGCCGCGAAGATCGAGCCGGAGTGGATCGAGCCGCTCGCCGAGCACCTGCTGCGCCGCACCTACGCCGAGCCGCGCTGGTCGAAGAAGCGCGCGTCCGTCGTCGCCGACGAGCGCGCCACGCTCTACGGCCTGCCCGTCGTGGCCGGCCGGCCGGTCCAGTACGCGCAGATCGACCCGATCCTCTCGCGCGAGCTGTTCATCCGCCAGGCGCTCGTCGAGGGCGAGTGGCACGGCGGCAAGGCCGGCGGCCAGCAGGTGCTCGAGCAGAACGCCGCGCTGATCGAGGAGGTCCGCGCGATGGAGGAGCGCGCCCGCCGTCGCGACCTGCTGGTCGACGACGAGGTCCTCTACGCGTTCTACGACGAGCGGATCCCCGAGCACGTCGTCTCCGGCGCCCACTTCGACCGCTGGTGGCGCGACCAGAAGCGCGTCGACCCCGAGCTCCTGCACTTCACCCGCGACCTGCTGATCGACGAGCGCTCACAGCTCTCCGTCGGGGTCGGCGAGGACCTCAAGCAGCGGCCCGAGGCGTGGAAGCAGGGTGACCACGTCCTGCGGCTGACCTACGCGTTCGAGCCCGGCACCGACCACGACGGCGTCACCGTCCACGTCCCGCTCGACCTCCTGCCCCAGGTCAAGGTGGTGGGCTTCGAGTGGCTCGTCCCCGGCCTGCGCCGCGAGCTGATCGAGGCCCTCGTCCGCGGGCTGCCGAAGGACGTCCGCCGCGAGCTCGTCCCGATCCCCGACACCGTCACGACGGTCCTCGAGCGGATCGTCCCCCGCAGCGCGCCGCTGCCCGTCGCGCTGGCCCGCGAGCTGAACGAGCTGCCGGGCGTCCAGGTCACCCCGAACCTGCTGCGGCTCGACGCGCTGCCCGCGCACCTGCGGATGACGTTCTCGATCGAGGACGAGGGCGGCGCGGTCCTCTCGACCGGCCACGACCTCGCGGCGCTACGGGCCGCCCTGCGTCCGGTGCTGCGCAAGCGCCTCGAGGACGCCACACCGGACCTGGAGCGCAAGGGCCTGACGACCTGGTCGATCGGCACGCTGCAGCGCGAGATCGGCCTGCCCGGCGGCGGCGAGCACGGCGTGCGGGTCTTCCCGGCGCTCGTCGACGAAGGAACGAGCGTCGGCGTGCGCGCGTTCGACGCCGCCGACGCCCAGGCCGCGGCGATGACGCTCGGCACCCGCCGGCTGCTGCTCCTCACCGTGCCCTCCCCCGCGCGGAAGGTCGTCAGCAGCCTGCCGACCGCCGCGCAGCTGACCCTCGCCACCGCACCGCACGGCTCGGTCGACCGGGTGCTCGAGGACACGATCGCGGCGACCATCGACGTGCTGGTCGACGTCGCCGGCGGCCCCGCGTGGGACGAGGCCGGCTTCGCCGCGCTCCGCGCGTCCGTCGCCGAGCGTCTCCAACCCTCCGCGAAGAAGGTCCTCCAGCAGGTCGTCCGGGTGCTCGACGCCGAGCGCGAGGTCCGCTCCCGCCTGGAGCACTTCGCGTCGACCGTCCCGCACCCGGCGTTCGAGGCCGCCCAGCGCGACGTCACCGCGCAGATCGGCCGGCTCGTCCACCCGGGCTTCGTCACCGACGCCGGCGCGCGCCGGCTGCCGGACCTCGTCCGCTACCTCGACTCCGCCGCGGCCCGCCTGGACCGCCTGCCCGACGCCCGGGCGACCGACACCGACCGCATGCAGGCGATCCACGAGCTGGAGCAGGCCTACGCCCGCCGCGTCCAGGCGTGGCCGCCGGGCCGCCCGCTCCCCCGCGCGCTGGCGGAGGTGCGCTGGATGCTGGAGGAGCTGCGCGTCGTCCAGTTCGCCGGCGGCGTCGGCACCAAGGCGATCCGCGACCCCTCCCGCCCGGACCAGCCCGCCAAGCCGGTCTCGAGCAAGAGGATCCGCAAGGCGCTCGACGACGCGCCGGTGCCGGCCTGAGGGTCCCGCCGGCCGGCCGCGCGACCGGGCCGCTCGCGACCGTCCTCGTGGCCCGGGGACGCGGGCGACGTCTAGGCGCGCGCCACCCAGCCGCGGAAGCTGAACGCGGCGTAGAACAGGGCGACCTCGCGGAAGCCCGCCTCCCGCAGCACCGCCTCGTCCTCCTGCGGGTCCAGCGCGGGCAGCCGCGCGCCGATCCCGACGCGGGCGCCGTCGGCCATGGCGGGGTCCACGCCGGACGAGACCGCGAACGCCGCGAAGCGCCGCAGCCACACGTCCTTCTCCTCGGCGGTGCTCTGGGGGAAGCTGTGGTGCGCGACGACCAGCGGAGCCCCCGGCCGCAGGCGGCGGCGGAGCTCCTCGAGCGTCCGGAGCCGCTCGTCGCGCGGCAGGAAGTGCAGGGTCAGGAGGCAGGTCGCGGCGTCGAACGGCCCCTCGGGCGCGTTGTCGATCAGACCCTCGTGCAGGGCCGCCTGCCTCACGTGCTCCCCCATGGTCGTCTTGGCGAGCCGCAGCATCTCCGCCGACGGGTCGACCCCGTCGAAGCGCCAGCCCGGGTGCGCGGCGGCGAGGTGGCGCAGCTCGAGCCCGCCGCCGGCGCCGAGGACCAGCACCCGCGCGTCGGCGGGCGCGCGCTCGGCCAGCAGCAGGTCCGTCATCCGGTGCAGGGCGTCGAAGCCCGGGACCAGGCGCGGCGGGCCCTCGGCGTAGCGGGCGACGGCCGCGGGGTCGGAGAACGACGCCGGGCTCCCGGCGGTCGTGGTCGTCTCGCGGGGAGCGCTCATCGCATCAGGATGCGCACCCCGCGCAACTCTGGCAAGCGACCATGCCGGATCGGCACGGTCCGCGTCTCTACCAGCGCTCCCCGTCCACCTCGCGGCCACCGATCCGGGAGCAGAGGACCTCGTCCGGGATCCCGAACGCGTCGACCAGGCCGGCGGCGTGCGGTCGCAGGACGTGGCAGAGGCGGTCGACCCGGCGGGTGATCTCCTTCGCGCGACCGCCGGAGAGCCGGCCGTGCTCGAGGTACCAGGCGCGCTCCTTCTCGATCGTGCGCAGCGCGTGCAGGTCGCAGAGGCGGTCGAGGATCGCCTGCGTGCCCACGTCCTCCTCACGCTCCACCCGCAGCGCGAAGGACTCCAGGACGAAGCGGTCGACGTGCGAGCGGGCCGCGGCCAACAGGTGCGGCTGGCAGTAGGAGAAGACCTCGAACGGGTCGCGGCCCTCCTTGACGCCGGCGCGCAGGCGCTGGGCGACGCGGGACACGAGGTGCTCCTCGCGCTCGCGCAGCAGCTCGAGCTGGTCGGCGCGCTCCAGGCCGCGCTCCTCGTCCTCGCGGCGGGGCAGCACGTCGGAGAGCGCGCCGAGGACCTGGCGGACGGCGGTCCGCTCGACGATCACGTCGAGCACCTGCCCGGCCACGAAGCCGGCGGTCCCGAGCGGGCTGAGGTTGCCGAAGTCGTCGCGGAAGCCCGTCAGCAGCGTCTTGCCGACGAGCTGCAGGAGGACGGTGTTGTCGCCCTCGAACGTCGTGAAGACGTCGGTGTCGGCCTTCAGCGCCGCGAACCCGCTGTCGCGCAGGTAGCCGGCGCCGCCGCAGGCCTCGCGGCACTCCTGGATCGTCTGCGTCCCGTGCCAGGTGGCGATCGCCTTCAGGCCCGCCGCCCGGGGCTCGAGCTCGCGGCGCTGCTGCTCGACGTCCTCGTCGTCGCCGGCGCGCACGATCGCGTCCAGCGCGGCGACGGTGTCCTGCTGCGCGAAGCTCAGCGCGTAGGACGTGGCCAGGAGCGGCAGCAGCCGGCGCTGGTGCCCGAGGTAGTCCATCAGCGCGACCTCGCCGCCCTCGGGGTCCTCGAACTGCCGGCGGTCCAGGCCGTGGCGGATCGCGATCGTCAGCGCCGACTTCGACGCGCTGACCGCGGCCCCGCCGACGGAGATGCGGCCCTGCACGAGCGTCCCGAGCATCGTGAAGAAGCGGCGCCCGGAGCTCTCGATCGGGCTGGAGTAGACCCCCTCCGCGTCGACGGCCCCGAAGCGGTCCAGGAGCGCCGTGCGCGGCACCCGCACGCCGTGAAACCACAGCCGCCCGTTGTCGACGCCCTGCAGGCCGAGCTTGTCGCCGCAGTCCTCGATCCGGATGCCGGGCAGCGCCTCGTCGGTCTCCTCGTCGCGGATCGGCACGATCAGCGCGTGCACGCCGTGGGTCTCGCCGCCGACGACGAGCTGGGCGAAGACGACGGCCTCGCGCCCGTGCCGCGCCGCGTTGCCGATCCAGTCCTTGCTCGCCTGGTCGTCGGGCGTGTCGATCACGAACTCGGCGGTCACCGGGTCGTACGTCGCGGTCGTGCGCAGCGCCTGGACGTCGGACCCGTGGCCGCGCTCGGTCATCGCGAAGCATCCGGGCAGGTCGAGCGACCCGATCTGCGGCAGGTACTCCTGGCGCTGCCCGGCGTTGCCGAGGTTCTGGATCGCGCCGCCCCAGAGCCCGAACTGCACCCCGATCTTGACGAGCAGCGAGAGGTCGCCGAACGCGAACGTCTCGAAGCCCGCGATGAAGCCGGCGACGTCGCCCCCGCCGCCGACCTCCGGCGGGTACCCGCGCATCGTGGCGCCGGTCCGCGCGACCCGGCGCGTCCAGTCCAGGACCCGGTCGCGGTAGGCGTCGCGATCGAGGCCCGCCACGTCCGAGCGGTCGAACTCGGGCCGGGACAGGAGGGCCCGGACCTCGTCGCGGACGGCGTGGTGGTCGCCGTCGAGCGCGCGCCGCAGCGCGGGGACGTCGAGGGCGGCGGGCACGTGCTCGGTGCTCATATGGCCGCCATCGTGCCACGCGGCGGCCGCGGGCCCGTGGGCCAGCCGCGACGCGCCCGCCGATCGCGGGGACGACCGGGCGCTCAGGGCGCGATCGACGCCGCGCCGCCGTCCGTGTCCCGCGGCAGGAAGTGCTCGCGCGGGACCGTGAGGAACAGCGCGCGGGAGGCCGCCACGACCTCGTCGCCGTCGCGGACCCGGGCGGCGATGCGGATCTTGCGGCCCTCGAACGACTCGAGCCACGACTCGGCGACCAGCGGCCGCCCGATGACGACGGGCGCGCCGAAGTCGACGTCGAGCTTCGCCGTCACAGCCCGCTGCTCGAGCACGCGCGGGATCGCGCCGCTCATGTCGTCCAGGATCGCGGCGACGATGCCGCCGTGCGCCAGCCCGGGCGCGCCCTCGTGGCGCGACTCCAGGGTGATGTCGGCGCGCACGACGTCGCCGTCGCGGACGAACCGCAGCCCGAGGCTCGCCGGGTTCTCCGGGCCGCAGCCGAAGCACGTCGCCGTGTGCGGAGCTATCGGCCCGTCGAGCTCGGGGCCCGACGGGCTCAGCGGGGCGGGCGGGGGCAGCTCGGTGCGGACGGACACCCCACGAAGCCAACCAGACGGGGCGTCCGACCCGCCCCCTCCGGGCCCTCCCGGGGACCGCAGCCACGGGGACGCCCGACGCGCCCCGGCGCCCGCGCCCGCTCAGCGCACGACGCGGATCCGCTTCGACGTGCGCTTGACGACCGTCTTCTGCTTGTCCGTGGCCGTCAGCCGCAGGCGGTAGAGGCCGGGGCTGAGCGTCCGCTTCGGGAAGCGCGGGCCGACGTCGGCCGTCGTGGTGCCGGCGATCAGGCGCAGCGTGCGCGAGGTCGGCAGGAGCGCCCAACGGGTGCAGCGCGAGCCGGCCTTCACGCGGGAGCCGGTGCGGACCTTCGCGCAGCGGCGGTTCTTGCCGTTGCCGATGATCTTGCCGGGCCGCGACTGCTCGACCTGGACCCGCACGCGGGCGTCCTGGGTCACGCGGATCCGCAGCCGGGCCTTCGTGGCCGGCTGGGCGGGCTTCTTCTTGCGCGACCCCTTCTTGCGGACGGCCTTGCGCGTCAGGTGCCAGCGCGTGCTCGAGACCGAGACCGACGTCAGCTTGACCGGCGGCGGCGGGACCGCGCCGAACGTGCCGGTCATCGACATGGCCCGCGACGCCACGACCTGGCAGACGGTGCCGGTCGTCGCGGCCGCGCAGTCGCCGGACCAGCCGACGAAGCGGGCGTTCTCGGCCGGGCGGGCGGTCAGGGTCACCAGGCGGCCCTGGCCGACGAGCTGCGAGCAGTCCGTGCCGCAGTCGATGCCGGGCGGGTCGCTCGTGATCGTGCCCTGCGTGGGGCCGCCGCCGACGGTCACCGCGACGCGCTGGCGGACGGGCGGCGCCGCACCGGGCGCATCGAGACGCAGGACGCGGCTGTTGCCGGCGTCGGCGACCAGGAGGGTCTGCCCGTCGGGGCTGAGCGCGAGGTTGGCGGGGTCGGAGACCTGGTTCGGCGCGCGGCCCTCCGACAGGATCGACTCCCACGCGAAGCCGCCGCCGACCTGCGGCGTGCCCCGCAGGACGCGGGCGCCGTTGGGCGTCCCCGGCCGGGCCTCGGACACGTAGAGCGTGCCGTCGCCCGCGACCGCGAGACCCTGGGCGCCGTCCCAGTAGGGCGCGCCGTCGGGCGGTGCGACCCGGGCACCGGTCGCGTCGTCGATGATCAGGCGCGAGCCGGCGACGTAGGCCGTGCCGTTCGGCCCGACGGCGACCGCGGTCGGCCGGTTCAGGCCGGACCGCTTGGTGCTGACCTGCCCGTCGGGCTCGACCCGGACGAGCCGGCCCCCTCCGGAGTCGGTGGCCAGGACCGCGCCGTCGGGCAGCGCGGCGACGCCGCGCGGCCGGGAGATCGCGCCGGGCGGCGTCATCGAGATCACGCCACCGCTGCCGTCGAAGCGCACCAGGCGGTTGTTGAAGGTGTCGGCGACCCAGAGCGCGCCGGAGGTGTCGTACGCCACCCCGCTGGGCAGCGTCATCTGGTTCTCGGTGTCCTTGCCGGGCGCGGCGAAGCCGTTGAGCTTGCTGATCCGCCCGAACATCCCGATGTACGTGCCGTCGGGAGCCATGATCGCCGCGCGGTGGGCGAAGGTGTCCGCCACGGCGATCGTGCCGTCGGCGCGGTAGGCGACGCCCCGGGCGCGCGTGAAGTACCCGGGCCCGCGGCCCGCGATCCCCCACGCGCCGGTCACGCCGCCCTCGGCGTTCAGCCGCTGGATGCGGTTGTTGGCGGTGTCGGCCACGTAGACCCCGCCGTTGGGGTCGACGGGGTTCGTCGCCACGGCGCGCACGATCGAGAAGCGCCCGACGCGGTAGCCGGTGCCGCCGAAGGTGCCGAGGAAGCTGAGCGACGAGGCGTCGAAGACGTTGACGCGGCCGTTGATGTTGTCACCGACGTACGCCTGGTTCGGGTTGCGGGCGTCGACCGCGACGTCGTAGGGGAACTTGAACTCGCCCGGGTCCGAGCCGAAGCTGCCGGCCGACGCGATCTTCGTCAGCGACGTCGCGTCGAGGACCAGCAGCCGGTGGTTCTGGTTGTCCGGCACGTAGAGCCGGTCGCCCTTCGGGTTGACGCCGACGCCCTGCGGGCGCTTGATCCCGAGCCCGCTGGTCGACTTCGGCGCGCCGTACGCCGCGAGCGAGTTGGGGTCCAGGGCGAAGCGGAGGATCCGGTCGCCGCCGCTGTCGGCGACGAACACCACGACGGTCCGCCCCGGCCCCTCCTGGCTGACGGCGATGCCGCCGGACGTGATGCCGGCGTCCTCGCGGTCGGACCCCGACTTCAGCGTGAACGTCGTGGAGTTGCCAAAGGTCGTGATGAAGTGACCGTCGTCGGCCGAGAACACCTGGACGCGGTCGTTCTCGCTGTCGAGGACGAACACCCGCCCCTGCCGGTCGACCGCGACGCCGCCCACGACGCCGAGCCGGCCGGGCTCGCCGCGGGTCGCGCGGCCGCCGAACGTGAAGAGCGGGGTCCCACCCGCGTCGAACGCCTGGACGACGCCGGAGTACTGGTCGGCGACGAAGACGTGCCCGTTGCGCGGATCGATGCCGAGGCCCTGCGGGAAGCGGAAGACGCCCGTCCCGATCGGGTCCTCGCCGATCACGGACGGGGTCAGCGGTGGTCCGGCGGCGCGGGCGGCCGAGGCCTGGAGGCCGACGAGGGCCAGGGCGGCGAGGAGGACGACGAGCAGCGCTGACGCGCGGCCCACCGACGGCCGGGCTGCCGGCCGGGAGGCGGATGGGGGGAGCATCGCGCCACATGGTGCCCCGTCCGCCCGCCGCGTGCGCCGGTCGCACGCGGTCCTGCGCGCCCGCGGCGATCACCGGGGCGCGCGAGCGGGGAGGCGCCCGCCGACCGTGCGCGACGATCATGGGACTCGGTCTCAGGTAAGCTGCGCCGTTCGGGGCGACGGACGTCTCCCGATCGCCCCGATGCTCGAGCCGTTCACCCTCCCCTTCGTGCAGCGCGGCCTCTGGGAGGTCCTGCTGCTGGCCGCAGGCGCCGGCGTCCTCGGAACGTGGATCGTCCTGCGCGGGCTGTCGTTCTACGCGCACGGCGTGGCCGCGGCGACGTTCCCGGGCCTGGTGCTCGCCGCGGGCCTCGGGTTCGCCGGGCCGCTCGGGGCGCTCGGGGTCGCGCTCCTCTTCGCGCTGACCGTCGGGCGCCTGGCCGCCCGCGACGGCGGCGGCGACCACAGCACGCTGACGGCGATGGTCCTCGTCGGGGCCCTCGCGGCCGGCGTGATGCTCGCCAGCGACGCGTTCCCCCGCGCCACGAACGTCACCTCCCTGCTCTTCGGCAGCCTGCTGGTGATCTCCGACCGTGACCTCGTGATCGCCGGCGTGGTCACCGTCCTCGTGCTCGGCGCGTCGCTGGCCCTCGGGTCCCGCTGGCTCGCCGTCGGCTTCGACCGGCCCGGCGCCCGCGGCCTCGGCGTCCGCGCCGGCGGCCCGGACGCCCTGCTGCTGCTCCTCGTCGCCTTGGTCGCGGTCGCGACGCTCAGCGCCGTCGGGTCGCTGCTCTCCGCGGCGGTCATGGTGATTCCCGCCGCGACCGTGCGGCCATGGATCGCCCGCCTGCGGGCCTGGCAGCTCTGGACCGTCGCCGTGACCGCGGTCGAGGGCGCCTGCGGCCTGTGGCTCTCGGCCCGCACCAACGCGCCGCCCGGCGCGACGATCGCGGTGCTCGCCGGGGTCGCGTTCGCGATCTCGGTGTTGGCGCGCGCGCTGCACGACCGCGGCACGCGCCGCGGGCGGACGGGCCCCGCGGCCGCGCTGGCGGTCGTCGCCGTGGTGGGCCTCGGCGTCGCGGGCTGCGGCGGCACGACGACCGCGACGAAGGCCGGCCGGCTGCGCGTCGTCGCGACCACGACCCAGCTCGGGGATCTGGCCCGGGAGGTCGGCGGGGACGCGGTCGACGTCCACCAGGTGCTGCGCCCCGGGAGCGACCCGCACGAGTACGAGCCGCGCCCCACGGACGTCGCGGAGACCGCTCGCGCGAAGGTCGTCCTCGCCTCCGGTCTCGGGCTCGACGACTGGGTCCGCGACGTCGCGGCGCAGGGCGGGTCGGACGCGTCGATCGTCGTCGTGGGCGACCACGTCCCGACCGTGCTCGCCGGCGACGAGGAGCACGAGCACGCCGTCGGCGGGCACGACGGCGAGGCCGGCCACGACCACGGCGAGGACGACCCGCACTGGTGGCACGACCCCCGGAACGTCGAGGCCGCCGTCGCCACGATCCGCGACGCCCTGGTCGCCGCCGACCCCGCGAAGGCGCCGGCGATCCGCCGCAGCGCCCGCGCGTACCTGGCGAAGGTCCGCGCCCTGGACGCGGGCATCGCGCGCTGCGTGGCGTCGGTGCCGCGGTCCGAGCGCACCCTCGTGACCAGCCACGACGCCTTCGGCTACTTCACCCGGCGCTACGACGTCCGCGTCGTCGGCGCCGTCATCCCCTCGCAGACGACCCAGGCGCAGGCCTCGGCCGGCGACGTCGACCGCCTGGCCGCCCTGGTCCGCCGGGAGCACGTCCGCGCGATCTTCCCGGAGGCCTCCGTGAACCCCAAGCTCGCCGACGCGCTGGCGCGCGAGACCGGCGTCACCTCGTCGCTGACCCTCTACGGCGACACGCTCGGCGACCCGGGCAGCGACGGCGCCACGTACCTCGGGATGGAGCGCCACAACGCCGACGCGGTCGTCCGGGGCTTCACCGGCGGCGCGCGAGGGTGCAGGATCTCCCTGTGAGCGCGCGCCCGTCCCCCGACGCCGTCCCGGGCGCGCCCGGCCCCCCGGACCCGGGCGCCGTCGTCGCCGGCCCCGCCGGGACCCCGCGGACGGCCGACCCGGTCGCGCCGCTCCTGCGCCTGCAGGGCGTCGGCGCCGGCTACGACGACGACCTCGCCCTCCGCGACGTGACGTTCGCCGCCGCGCCGGGCGACCGGATCGCGGTCCTCGGACCCAATGGCGGCGGCAAGACGACGCTGTTCCGGGTGATCCTCGGCGAGCTCGCCGCCCGGACCGGCACGCTCGACGTCGCCGACGACGTCGCGGTCGTCCCGCAGACCGAGCGCTCCCGGCTGGACTTCCCCGTGTCCGCCACCGACGTCGTCCTGATGGGCACGATCGCCGGCCGGCCGTGGTGGCGGGGCCCCGGCCGCCGCGACCGCAAGGCCGCCCGCGAGGCGCTCGTGGCCGTCGGTCTGGGCGACCGCGCCGACGCGACGTTCGGTGCGCTCTCCGGCGGCCAGCGCCAACGCGTCCTGGTCGCCCGGGCGCTCGTGCGCCAGGCGCGCATCCTGCTGCTCGACGAGCCCTACCGCGGCCTCGACACCGCGAGCGTCCAGCGCCTCGACGAGCTGATCTCGACGCTCGCCGCCGAGGGCCGGACGCTCCTGATCGCCACCCACGACGTCGCCCAGGCCCGCGCGTGGGACCAGGTCCTCTGCCTGAACGGCCGCCAGGTCGCCTACGGCCCGCCGGCGGCGACGCTGACCGCCGAGACGCTCGCGGGCACCTACGGCGGCGAGCTCCTGCGGGTCGACCACGACGGCGAGCTGGCGGTCGTCGCCGAGCACCACTGCTCGTGACCGACCCCGCCCTCATCGCCTCCGTCCTCGACGGCCTCGTCGACCCGTGGCGCAGCGGCATCATGCAGCGCGCGCTGGTCGAGGTCGTCCTGCTCGGCGCGACCGGGGGCCTGCTGGGCTGCTGGATCGTCTGGGGCGGGCTGTCGTACAGCGCCGAGGCGCTCCCCCACGCGATGTTCCCCGGGCTCGTCGGCGCCGCGCTGCTCGGCGTGCCGCTGGTCCTCGGCGGCGCCGTCGGGCTCCTGATCGCCGCGCTCCTGATCGCCGCGGCGTCGCGCGTGCCGAGCCTCGACCGCGACACGTCGATCTCCGTCGTCTTCACGTCGATGTTCGGGCTGGGCACGCTGATGGCCCTCTCGCCGGATACCCCGACCGGCGTCTCCGAACTGCTCTTCGGCGACGTCCTCGGCCTGACGAACGGCGACGTGGCGGTCGCCGCGGGCCTGACGCTGTTGATGCTGATCGCCCTGCGGGTGCTCCACCCCCGGCTGCTGGCCACGACGTTCGACCGCGACGGCGCCCGGGCCGCGGGCCTGCGCCCCGGCGTCACCGACGTCGCGCTCGTCGCCCTGATCGCCGTCGCGACGCTCGTCTGCGTCCAGGCGCTCGGCAACCTCTTCGTCGCGGCGACCCTGGTCGCCCCCGCCGCCACCGCCCGCATCCTCGGCCGGCGCCTGGTGACGACGATGGCCATCGCGGTCGGCGTCGCGCTGCTCTCGGGCGTGGGCGGCCTCCTGCTCTCGTACCACGCGGGTACCGCGGCGGGCGCCTCGATCGCGGGCGTCACCGTCGCGATCTACCTGGCCGTCGCGGCCGGCGCGAGCCTCCGCGACGCGCTGCCGGCCCGGCGCCGGCGGGCACCGGCGGGCTGAGGGGCAGGCTCGGGGGTCGGCTGACCGGCGACCGGCGACCGGCGACCCGACCGGCGACCGACGGACCGTCGTGCCCCGTCGCGAAGGGGTCCCGGGACGCCGGGCGGTTCCGAGCGCGAGCGGCCCGCCGGGAGGGCCGGCGGGCCGCTCGTCACCAGCGTTGCTACCTGCCAGGAAGGTTTCCTGGTGGGCGTGGCCGGGGTGGCCCGCGAGCCGGCGCGGCCAGCCGGGGGCACCAGCGTTGCTACCAGCCAGGAAGGCTTCCTGGTCGGCGCGGCCGGGGCGGCCCCGCGAGCCGGCGCGGTCGGCGGCGGTCACCAGCGTTGCTACCTGCCAGGAAGGTTTCCTGGTGGGCGTGGCCGGGTCCGGTCTCAAGCCGCCGCCGCCACCAGCCTTGCTACCTGCCAGGAAGGTTTCCCGGTCGGCGTCACGGGCCCCGTCCCGCCCGGCCCGACCTGACCGCCCGGCCCCGCCTGACCCGCCCGGCGCGGCCTGGCCCCCGGCGCACCCCGGCGCCGCCTACGCCGCCTGCGCGCCCTCCGCCACCTCGTGCCCGTGGTGGTGCATCGCGTCGGTGCCCCAGCGCGGCCACGGGTCCGGCAGCGCCCGGCCCCAGCGCGGGCCGCGGGCCAGCTCGTCGTCCGTCAGCAGGGCGGCATCGAGGCGCGCGACGAGCTCCTCGCGGTCCACGCGCTGGCCGATGAAGACGAGCTCCTGGCGGCGGTCGCCGAACTCCGGGTGCCAGTCGGCGGCGAGGCGCGCGCGCAGCTCGTCCGGCCAGGCGCCCTCGGGCTGCGTCGCCCACCACGTGCCGACCGCCCCGAGGTTGAGGATCGGGCCCGCGGTCGACCACTCGCCGACGATGGCCGGGCGGCTCGCGAGCCAGAAGAAGCCCTTCGACCGGACGACGCCCGGCCACGCCTCGTGGACCGCGTCCCACAGCCGCTGTGGGTGGAACGGGCGGCGCTGCCGGTAGACGAAGCTGCCGATCCCGTACTCCTCGGTCTCGGGCTCCTCCTCGCCGCGCAGCACCTGCAGCCAGCCGGGGTGCTCGGCGGCCGCGTCGAAGTCGAACCGGCCCGTGTCCAGCAGCTCGGCCAGCGGGACGTCGCCGTGCTCGGCGCGGATGATCCGGGCGCCGCGGTTGAGCTGCCGCACGACGTGCTCGGTGCGCGCCAGGCGCTCTTCGTCCACGAGGTCGCATTTCGACAGGACGACGAGGTCCGCGAACTCGACCTGGTCGATCAGCAGGTCCACGACGGTCCGCTCGTCCTCCTCGCCGAGGCTCTCGCCGCGCGACGCGATGTCGTCGGTGGACCCGAGGTCGTCGACGAACCGGGCCGCATCGACGACCGTGACCATCGTGTCGAGACGGGCGACCGACCCGAGGCTGACGCCGTCCTCGTCCTCGAACGTGAACGTCTCGGCCACCGGCAGCGGCTCGCTGATCCCGGTCGACTCGATGACGAGCGCGTCGAAGCGGCCCGCGGCGGCGAGCCGTCCGACCTCGAGGAGCAGGTCCTCGCGCAGGGTGCAGCAGATGCAGCCGTTGCTCATCTCGACGAGCTGCTCGTCGACGCGCGACAGGGCGCTCTCCCCCGTCGTGGTCCGATCCACGAGCTCGGCGTCGATGTTCACCTCGCTCATGTCGTTGACGATCACCGCCACCCGTCGGCCCTCGCGGTTGGCCAGCAGGCGGTTGAGCACGGTGGTCTTGCCGGCCCCGAGGAAACCGGAGAGGACGGTGACGGGCAGGCGGCCGTCGTCGCTGCGGGAGATGGTCATGCACTCGACTATATGAGATTGAGTCCTATCATTGTTTTATTCGGCCACGAACGCGCCGGCCGTGCCCCGCCGTCGCCGGGCCGCGGGGTCGGCCGACCACCGTCGCCGCGTCGCGACGCAGCCGGCAGCGGCCGCAGCCGGGCCGGAGCACCGGCCCCGATCGCGCAGCGTCGGCCGGCGAGGCGTCGGCCACAGTCTCAACCGACCGCGGCGCTAGCCGACCCCAGCGCCACCCGGCTGCGGCGCCAGCCGACCGCGGCGTCAGCCGATAGCGGCGTCAGCGCGCCGCAGCGTCCTGCCGGACCGGCACGGACACCGCGAGCCGGGCGACGGACCCCGGCGATGGCGCGGCGGGGACGCGCGCGACCGCCGCCGGTCGGGCGGCCGCCGCGGACGGCGTCGCCGCCACGTGCGACGACGAGCCGAGCAGGCTCGCCGCCAGGACCCCGCCACCCATCAGCGAGCGCCGGACGATCTTCTTCGTCCGCGGGCCGGTCAGGGCCGGGAACCGGGTCTCGAGCCACATCCGCATGCCGGACGCGCCCGCCACCGCCGTCATCGCGCCCGCGGCGCACTGGATGCACATGCGCACATCCAAGCACGCGAACCTGAAGATACGGATGAGATCGATCCCCATATAGCTCCCCCGCGGCTCGCACGCGTTGCCGAGCCCGGCGGGCAACCGGCCGGCGCAGCGGACCTGACCGTGCGGCCGCACAGTCGGCGCGCGAGCCGCCCCTACTTCAGCTCGGCGGAGCTCTTCTTCAGCAGCTGCCGAGCGATGATCAGCAGCTGGATCTGCTGGGTGCCCTCGAAGATGTCGAGGATCTTCGCGTCGCGGGCCCACTTCTCGAGCAGGTCCGCCTCGCTCAGGCCGACGGAGCCGCAGAGCGCCACGCAGCGCAGCGCGACGTCGGTGCCGGTGCGCCCGGCCTTCGCCTTGGCGTACGAAGCGTGCAGCGAGTTCGGCAGCCGGTTGTCGGCCATCCACGCGGCGCGCATCGTCAGGAGCCGCGCGGCCTCGACGTCGGACTCGAGCTCGAGGAACGTCTGCGCGGCGCCGGTCTGCAGCGCGGCGGGCCGGTCGTAGTCGATCGTGACGCCGGCCTCCTCCAGCTGCTCGCGGGTGAAGTCGAGCGCGGCCTCGGCGACGCCGACGGCCATCGCGGCCACCAGCGGCCGGGTGTTGTCGAACGTCTGCATCGCGCCGGCGAACGACTTCTTCGCGTCGATCTCCGGCGTGCCGAGCAGGTTCGCGGCCGGCACCCGGCAGTCGACGAGCTCGAACTGCGCGGTGTCCGACGCCCGGATCCCGAGCTTGTGCTCCAGGCGGATCAACTGCATGTTCGGGTTGCTGCGCTCGACGACGAACGACTTGATCGCCGCGCGGCCCTTGGAGAGGTCCAGCGACGCCCAGACCACGACCAGATCGGCGCGCTCGCCGGAGGTCACGTAGATCTTCGTGCCGTTGAGGACGTACTCGTCCGTGGCCTCGTCGTAGCGGGCGGTGGTGCGGATGTTCGCCGAGTCCGAGCCGACGGACGGCTCGGTGATCGCCATCGCGGCCCACTTGCCCTCGAAGCGCTCGAGCTGCTCGTCGGACGCCACGGAGGCGATCGCCGAGTTGCCGAGGCCCTGACGCGGCATCGTCAGCGTCAGGCCGACGTCGCCCCAGCAGGTCTCCATGACCGACAGCGCGGTCGACATGTTCGTGCCGTTGCGGTTGCCCTCGCCGGTGTCCTTCGTCGCCCGCACGCCGGTGGCGCCCGCGCCGCCGGACCCGGAGTCGTTCAGGCCGTCGATGAGCGCCGCGAGCATGTCGAGCTCCTTGGGGTACTCGTGCTCGGCGGTGTCGTACTTGCGCGAGTTCGGGCGCAGCACCTCGCGAGCGACCTGGCGGGCCTGGCCGATCAGCGGCGCGAACTTCTTGGGCGATTCGAGATTGATCATTCGGATCCTTGGTCTTCGGGAGGCTGTGGAGCGACGGCACGCCGTCGTCCCTGGTCGGAGAACCGGGTGCCCCGTGCCTCGTCGCAGTCCGACGCGATGCGAACCCGAGAAGCACGGGGCGGGGCCCGGTCCCCGTCCGGGTGCCCCGTGCCTCGTCGCAGTCCGACGCGATGCGAACCCGAGAAGCACGGGGCGGGGCCCGGTCCCCTGTCACACGAGGAGGGCGCCTTCCATGACTCCGGCGGCCCGCAGGTCGCGGTACCAGCGTTCGACGGGGTGGTCCTTCACGTAGCCGGCGCCGCCGAGCATCTGGACGGCCTGGGAGCCGATCTCCATGCCCTTGGCGGCGGTCAGCTGCCGGGCCAGGGCGGCCTCGCGGGCGAACGTCTTGCCCATGTCGGCGCGGCTCGCCGCGCGGTAGGTCGTCAGGCGCAGGCTCTCGAGGTCGATCGCCATGTTCGAGACGGTGAACGCGACGCCCTGGCGGTGCGAGACGGGCTCGCCGAACGCCTCGCGCTCGTTGACGTACGGGATCACGTGGTCGAGCGCCGCCTGCGCGGTGCCGGTGGCCAGCGCGGCCCAGGCGATGCGCCCCAGGCGGATCGCCTCGGCGTAGACGTCGGGGTCGCCGCCGCCGAGCAGCGCGGAGGCAGGCACGCGGACGTCCTCGAGCACCAGCCGGCCGCTCGCCGCGGCGCGCAGGCCCATCGCGGGCTCGGGCTCGGTCAGCACGCCGGCCGACTTCGACTCCACGAGGAACAGCGCCGGGCGGTCGTTGAGGTCCGCCGCGACGACGAACAGCTCGGCGGAGCCGACGTGCGGGACCAGCGACTTCACCCCGGAGAGGACGTAGTCCTCGCCGTCGCGGGCGGCGGTCGTCCGCAGGGCGAACGGGTCGAACAGCGGGCGCGGCTCCTGGACCGCGAGCGCGGCGGTCGGGACGTCCTCGCCGACGAACTCCGGCAGGTACGTCGCCTGCTGGTCCGCGTCGCCCCAGAGCCCGAGGGCCGTGGAGACGGCCGCCGGAGCCAGGACCGCGAAGGCCAGACCGAGGTCGCCGTGCGCCAGCGCCTCGGCGAGCAGCACGGAGGTCACGGCGGAGCGCTCCTCGACCGCGCCGCCGGCCTCCTCGGGCACGCCGAGCATCGTCGTGCCGATCTCGGTGCTCTTCGCGAGCAGGCCCTCGGGAGTGGCCGCGGCCGCGTCGGCGGCCTCGGCCGCGGGGCGCAGCTCGGTCGCCGCGAACTCGCGCGCGGCCGACTGGATCATCTCCTGCTCGTCCGTGGGCGTCAGGTCGAAGAGGCCCGACGCGGGGCGCGCGGGCTTCAGCCGCGACGCGCTGCCGCCGCCGGAGCGCTTGGCGAACGTCCGCCCCACGGTCCCCGCGGCCTGGAAGCCCCGGTGGGCGGCGACGCGCACGACGCGCTCGCTGGTGTGCCGGGCTCCGATCCGGTCGACGAGCTCGGAGCCCGCGAAGCGGTTCAGGGCGCGGAGGCCCAGGGCCATCCCTCGGTCGGTCAGGTTCATCTCGTGGCGTCCGGGTCGGAGTCGTGTCGGGCGGCGATCGGCGGCGGCGACGCGCCACGACCGTGCTTTCCTACCCAGGGTAGCAGTCTGGTGCACACCTGTGCAGGCGATCGTACCGCCCGCGGGCCGCGTCGCTGCCGGCGCCGCCGCGCGCCCTCTCGCCTCCCCCACCCGCGCGTTCGAGCCCCGTGGACCGCCCAGGCCTCCCCCCCCCTCACGCTCCGGCCTCGCGGGCCGCCCACCGATGAGTCCCGGACGCCGCAGCAGTCCTGGACCCGAGACCCCGAGACCCGCACGAGGACGACCTATGCCCGCCATCAGCGCCCCCAGGATCACCCCGAACCTCTGGTTCGACACCGAGGCGGAGGACGCCGCGGCGTTCTACGTCTCGGTCTTCCCGGACGCCCGGGTCGTCGAGACCCACCGCTACGGCCCCGCCGGCCCCCGCGAGGAGGGCACGGTGATGCTCGTGATCTTCGAGCTCGGCGCCACCCGTTTCTGCGCGATCAACGGCGGCCCGCAGTTCACGTTCGACGAGGCCGTCTCGTTCGAGATCACCTGCCGGGACCAGGACGAGGTCGACCGCTACTGGGCGGCGCTGACCGCCGACGGCGGCGCCGAGAGCTAGTGCGGCTGGTGCAAGGACCGCTTCGGCCTCTCGTGGCAGGTCGTCCCGGAGGGCATGAGCGAGATCCTCGGCGACCCGGACCGCGACCGCGCCACTCGGGCGATGACCGCGATGCTCGGCATGCGCAAGCTCGACGTCTCCGCGCTGCGGGCGGCGGCGGACGGCTGAGGGCCGACTCCCCACGCGACCGGCCGCGGACCGGGACGCCCGACGGCCACCCGGACCCCGGAGGCTGCCGGCCCGGTGTGGCAGGCTTGCTGCATGGCCGTCACCTCCGTCCCCCGCGCGCCGTTCACCTCCCCGCTGGCCGAGGAGCTGGCCGAGGGGCTGCTCGAGCGGTTCACGCGCTACGCCCGCGTCTCCACCCAGTCCGACCGCGAGGGCACGGAGAGCCCGAGCAGCGCGCGCCAGCTCGACCTCTCACGGCTCCTCGTCGGCGAGCTCGAGCAGATCGGGCTGACCGACGTGGTCCTCGACGACGACGGCTACGTCTACGCGACGCTCCCGGCCACCACGCCGGCGGCGCCCGGCGGCGCCCCCTGGCCGGTCGTCGGCCTGATCGCCCACGTCGATACGAGCCCCGACGCGCCCGGCGAGGGCGTCGAGCCGCTCGTCCACCGCGCCTACGGCGGCGGCACGATCACGCTCCCGAAACACGACACCGTCCTCGACCCCGAGCGGATGCCCGAGCTCTCCGCCCGGGTCGGCCACGACCTCGTGACCTCCAGCGGCGACACGCTGCTCGGCGCGGACGACAAGGCCGGTGTCGCCGAGATCGTGACCGCCCTGGCGCACCTCGCCGCACATCCCGAGCTGCCCCGTCCGACGCTGCGCGTCAGCTTCACGCCCGACGAGGAGATCGGCCGCGGTGCCCACCGCTTCGACGTCGCCGGTTTCGGCGCGGTCTGCGCCTACACGGTCGACGGCTCCGAGCCGGGCGAGCTGCAGGACGAGACGTTCACCGCCGCCGAGGCGATCGTCACGATCGAGGGCCACGACGTCCACCCCGGCTTCGCCACCGGCAAGCTCGTCAACGCGTCGCGCCTGGCGGCCCGCATCGTCGCCGCCCTGCCGCCCGACCTGACGCCGGAGGCCACATCGGGCCGCGACGGGTTCATCCACGTCTACGAGACGACCGCGACCGCCGCGCGCGCCGAGATCCGGGCGATCGTCCGCGACTTCGACGACGACCTGCTGGCGCAGCACGCGGACCTCCTGCGGTCGATCGTGGCCGAGGTCGCCGCCGACGAGCCGCGCGCGACGCTGACGGTCGAGATCACGCCGCAGTACCCGAACATGCGCGAGCACATCGCGCGCTTCCCGGCCGTCGTCACCGCGGCCGAGCGCGCGATCGCCGGCGAGGGCCTGACCGTCGTCCGCACCGCGATCCGCGGCGGCACCGACGGCTCGCAGCTGAGCGCGATGGGCCTGCCGACGCCGAACGTCTTCACCGGCGGCCACGAGTACCACTCCGTCCGCGAGTGGGCGTCCCTGCAGGAGATGGCCGCGGCGTCGGCCACCGTCGTCCGGATCGCCGAGGCGTGGACGGCGGACGACCTCGTCGCGGCCGCGGCCGCGGGCCACCTGCCGGGCTGAGGACCGCGCGACCGCGCCGACGGCCACCGCCACAGGCAGGTCCCCGTGGCGTGGTCGCCACGGTCCGCCGGGTCCTGGGACGCGGCGGCCGCCGTCCGGCTCCGTCGCCGACGCCCGACAGCACGACGCTCAGCGGCCCCGCAGTTGCGCGGCCTGCAGCGCGTTCACCGAGCCCGCTCCGAAGAACGAGTTCGCACCGGGCGGCCCGACGCACGTCGCGGTGTAGAGCGCCGGGTCCAGCTCCGGATCCGGGTACGTCTGCACGCCGCCCGCCGGGCAGGCGGTCGGCGTCGCGGTGCGCTCCAGCGACCGCTCCGTGATCCGCGGATCCAGCGTCACGCCGCCGTTGCGACGATCGCGCCGCCCCTGCGCCGCGACGACCAGCGCCGCCACGCCCGCGGCGTGCGGGCTCGCCATCGAGGTGCCCTGCAGGTACTGGTAGTAGGACGTCGTCCCGCCGCTGGTGTCGCGCACGACGAACGGGGTCGTCGGCGCGCCGGCCGCGTCGACGTCGCCGACGGCGCGGGCGACGCTCTCCGGGTACGGCGCGAGGATGCCGTTCTGCGGCAGCCGGTAGCGGTCGGTGCCGAAGAAGTCGCGGGTGTCGCCGCCCGGCGCGGAGACCTGGGTCTCCTTGCGACTCCAGTTGGAGTAGTACGCCTTGCGGCCGCTGGGCCCGGTCGACGACACGCCGACCACGCCGTCGGTCTCGGTCGGGACGCTGAGGCAGCCGTTGTCGATGGTCCGCTCGTAGGCGGCGTCCGGCGGGTAGTCCGGGGACGTCCCGTCGGTCGTCGGCGCGTCGATGTCGGTGTTCTCGTTGCCGAGCGCCGCGACGGGCAGCACGCCCTTGGACCGCGCGTAGTCCACGGCGCGCTGGACCGCGACGATCGTCGTGCGCTGCTGGGCGCGCGCCGCCGGCGAGTCCGCCGCGTTGGACCGGCAGTTGTAGAGCCACGGGTCGACGTAGAAGCTCATGTTCACCACGTCGACGCCGTGGTCGGCGGCGTAGGTCAGCGCGTCGACGGTCGGCTGCGCGAAGAAGTAGCCGGAGTCCTGCCCGGCGCGCAGGTTGACGATGTCGGCCTGCGGGGCGACGCCGGCGATGCCGGTGCCGTTCAGGGGCGCCGCGATCGTGCCGGCGACGTGGGTGCCGTGGCCGTCCTCGTCGACGTCCGCGGGGTCGCTGCAGGAGCCGTCCGGATCCTCGGCGCACGGGCCGTCGATCAGCGGGTCGTCCGTCGTGAAGTTGCGCGACAGCGCGCGGTCGAAGTTCGGCGCGATGTCGGGATGGGAGCCGTCGACGCCGGTGTCGATGATCCCGACGCGAACGCCCTCGCCCTGGTCGAAGCGGTAGCTCTGCTGGGCGCCGGCGCCGATCGACGCCATGTCCCACTGCAGCGGCGCGAGCGGCTCGACGCCCGTCGCCGGCGGGTTCGGCGCCGGCGGCCGGCCGCGGAGGCTGTCGCGCAGCGGCTGGTCGCGCTCGAGCAGCCGCTGGCGGGCGATCCGCCGGCCGGAGGCGGAGCGGGGCGTGGCCTTCGGCACGCTGCCGACGACGTGGCGCTCGGCCGCCGCCGTGATCGTGCGCGTGCGGACGGCCCGTCCGGCGAAGCCCTCGGGGGCCCGGACGCTGCCGACGGCGACGGCGCGGTTGTAGGTCTGGACGCGGCCGCCGGCGGCCTCCACGGCGGCACGGAACGTCCTGCTGGGCGTGCCGTCCTTCGCGACGACGGTGTACTGCCGCGCGCGGGGCGCGGCGGACGCTGGGACGGCGGCGACGGCGCACACGGCCGTCGTCAGCGCACCCAGCGCGACTGCTCGGGGGAGCTGCATGAGGGGGGATCCTCCTGGTCACGTCCGGCGGGGGGACCGGACTGGAGTCACCCTCGCACAGCCACCGCGCGCCGATCATCCGTCGTGGGTCCAACCCCGGAGGCCCCGGTTGGGCCATCGGGAGGGGCGGCGCCGGAAGCATCGCCCGAGCGGAGGCGCGCCAGCGGCGCGGGCCGGCACCGCTCCGGCGACGCCGCGCTCAGCGGTCGACCTCGTCCGCCAGCAGCGCCCAGCGCTCGTGGTCCCGCCAGTCGCCCGCGATGTAGAGGTAGCGGGGCGAGAAGCCCTCGCGGCGGAAGCCGAGCCGGCGCACCAGCGCGAGCGAGCGCGCGTTGGACGGCTGGACGTTGGCCTCGACGCGGTGCAGCCCCAGCGGGCCGAACGCGTGGCCGACCACGAGCCGGATCCCCTCGGTGAGGTAGCCACGCCCCTCGTACCCGGCCATCGCCTCGTACCCGAGGTAGGCGTTCAGGAAGACGCCGCGGAAGATCTGCGACAGCGTCGCGCGGCCGACCAGGGCGTCGTCGGTGCGACGCAGGATCAGGAAGCCCGCGGTCTCCGGGCCGGCGGCACGCTCCACGTAGGCGGCGAAGGCGCAGCGGCGGATCACAGGCGACACGATCGAGGGCTCCGCGATCCAGCCCGGCGCGGTCGACATCCCCGGCACCGCCCCGCGCCCCGCGCCGACCC
>NZ_JBFAPC010000066.1:0-30258 GCF_040675535.1 Patulibacter sp. NPDC049589
CGTCGCGGTCACGGAGTGGACGTAGCCCGAACAGGCATCGACGCCGATGTGGGCCTTCATCCCGAAGTGCCACTCGTTGCCCTTGCGGGTCTGGTGCATCTCTGGATCCCGCGTGCCGGTCTGGTTCTTCGTCGAGGACGGTGCGGCGATGATCGTCGCGTCGACGATCGACCCGCCACGCATGATCCAGCCCTCCCGATCGAAGATCTCCTGCTGCGCCGCGAGCAGCTTCTCCCCGAGATCGTGCTTCTCGATCAGGTGCCGGAAATGCAGCAACGTCGTCGCATCCGGGACCTGCTCCGTCGCGAAGTCCAGACGCATGAACCTGCGCATCGCGTAGGAGTCGTAGATCGCGTCCTCGACCCCCTCGTCCGACAGCGAGAACCACACCTGCAGCAGGTACATCCGCAGCATCGTCTCGACCGGCTTGGCCTTCCGGCCCCGCTTCCCTCGGCGTACTTGAAAGTAGTGCGGGGCGATCAAATCGACCCACACCGCCCACGGGATCGTCTGATCCATCTGGTCCAGAAACCGCTCCCGACGCGACACCCGCCGCCGACCCGCGTACTCCAGATCCGTGAAAGACCCCTGCTCTCCGATCACCCCAGCATCATCCCGCGGCCACCGGCCAGAACCGGCTCAAAAGATCAGCGAATCCCTAGGTCCCGGACCGCCCGGGCCTGTCGAGACGCGGATCCCGCCACACCGGCCGGCCGTCGCACCCCCGGGCGGTGGGGCGACCGGAGGCCGCTCGCCCCACCCTCGATCACCGTCCGATCGCGCGGCTATCCTGCCGCCATGTCCGACGACGGCGACGTGATCAGCTTCAAGGCGCTGCGCCGCGGGACGGTCGTGCGATCCGCGGAGGGGGTGGAGATCGGCACCGTCCGACACGCTGACGAGATCGCCCGCGAGCACCTCTTCGACGGGATCGTCATCGACACGCCCGACGGGAAGCGGTTCCTCGACGCGCCCGAGGTCGCTCGGATCCACGAGCGGGCGGTGATCGCCACGTTCTCCGCCGCCGAGGCCGAGGAGCACCTGCAGCCGGTCGGCTCGAAGCTCGCCGCGATCGCGGGCAACACGACCACCGCCCGGCGCCTGAAGCGGTTCGCGGGCCGCACGAGCGATCGCGCGAAGAGCGCGTGGGATCGCCGCTGAGTGCCCGCGGCGCGCACCTCACCCGACGACCCACCCGCGACTCGGGGGAGCACGGTCGCCCTGCGGAGCGTCCCGCTCGGCCCGTCGACGCCCACCCCTCCCGCGCGCTGCGTCACCGTCATCCTACGGGACCGTAGGATGGCGCTACGGTCGGAGGGGTACGCGAATCCCCCAGGCCCTGGGGCCCGGGGCCTGCAGAAGGAGCATCGCCGTGACCCCTCCCCCGCCCTCCGCGACGGCCCCCGCCCCGCTGGCACCGGCCCGACGGCCCCGCGCCCGCCCCGGCCGCCCGGTCCCCGCGGTCGCGAGGTCGGCCGCCGGCTCCTGCGCCTGGCCGACCAGGAGGGGCCGCTCGAGTTCCTCGATCGGATGGCGGCCTACGACGACGTCGCGCTGCTCGACACGCCGAAGCAGAAGTTCGTCGTCGTGCGCGGGCCCGAGGCCGTCCGCCACGTCATGGGACAGTGCTAGCCGTTCTGTCGTGAGCGACCATTTGCTGGATTCTCCCTGCACGGGCGTATGCCTCGGAGGACGAACTGTGGGTCATGCTCTCGCAAGCGAGCGAGTCGTGCCAGTCACAGAGGGCACATTCCTTCGAAATGGCCCCTCAGAACACGTTCGTTAGGACTGCCCCGAGTTCGAGGCCGACCTCATCAGCGCCCGGACCCGCGAGGGCATGAAGGTCGCCAAGGCCAAGGGACGACTCCGCGGCAAGAAGCCCAAGCTCTCCCCCACCCAGGAGAAGCACCTCGTCGACCTGCATCGCGCCGGGCGTCACACCTGCGCCGAGCTTGCCGAGCTCTTCAACGTCTCCCGCGCCACCGTCTATCGCGCGGTCGGCCGGGCCGGCGTCGACGAGCCCGACCCGGCGACGGGGACCGTTGCCGCCGGGACCACTGCACGACCTGTCGCATCCACTGACATCGGAGCGACGCCCGACTGCGGAGTTGATCGCTGTCCGGCGCGGATCTTCGATCGCTCTGTGGCGTCGATCGCCAGGGCCGCGGCGGCGACCCGTGTGTGCGCTCGATCGTTGCGTAGACGGTCGAGCGGCCGACGCCGAACGGCTCGGCGAGCTCGGCGGGTGCTTCTCACCGGCCTGGTGCAGCTGGACGAGGGGGCGCTCTCGGGTCGGGGAGAGCTCGGGCCTGCGGCCGCGGTTGCGTTGCGCGATCAACGCTTGCGCCGCGGTCGAGGCACGCGCGGAGCCGATCGTCAGTTCGCTCACGCGGCGAAGCGTCGGAACTCGTCGTGCTCGACGTCTTCCGATCCGCCGGTCATCGCGGCGAGGACGCTGACTATCCGTCGGCCCGCTCGGAGCAGCAGGCGGGGCCGGCTGCTCGGCCGGCGGGTGCGCGACACGCTGCGCAAGATCCGCACCCCCGACAGGGGCGGCGTAGAAGTGGTTGTGGACCGGGGTGCCGTTCCTCTCGTTCTGGTGGCTCACGAGGTCACTGTGTCGCGAACACTCGAAAGCGTTCGTCGATTTTCGTCCCCCGACGGCCGGGAACACTCAAGAAGCCAGCTTCCCAGCCGGGTCCGGCACTGAAATCTTCTGCTGAACAGCAGCTACGCCGGCTGGATACTGGGCTCCAGACCGCCGCGACACAACCATGCGCCGCGCGATGGCGAGCACATCAGCAATCCGCGCTCTGGGTCCTCACGGGGCCTGCGGAGCGGGAGACTTGGGAAGACCGACGAGCAGGCCGCGGGCGCCGAGAGGGCCCGCGGCCTGGCGTCTACTTGAGGGGCGGGACCTCGAACGCGTGCTCTGCGCCGTCCTTGGTCGTGAGGACGAGCTGATTCGGGGTGCTGCCGTTGACGTCGGCGGTGTAGCCGCCGTCCTGGACCGTCACTTTGACCGTCTGGGCGTCGGTCTCGATCCGCACCGCGGTGACCGCGGTGGGCACCGATCCCCAGAACCGCACGCCGTCGGCGGTCTTCGAGAACCCGCCCGTGCCCAGCGCGGCCTGCGCCGCGGTGGTGGTGCAGCTGCCGCCCCAACCCGTGTCGGGGAGGTCCGCGAACGCGCAGACCTGGTCGTTGTCGGCCGGCACGAGGTAGATCGGCGCGTTGGTCGGGCCGGTCCGGCGCGACAGGCTCGCGTCGGGGGTCGCGCCGTGGAGCGCGCCGGGCGCCTTGGCCAGCGCCGGCGGGAGCGCGTCGGTCGCAACTCGCGCGCGCTGGAACGCCGGCAGCTGCTCGGCCAGGCGGCTGGCGGTCACAGCCGGGGTCTGCGCCGCCGGTGCCTGGGGTGCGGGGCTGTCGGTGGCCATTGCCACGCCGGCGGAGATGGTGGAGGCCGACACGACGGTGACGGCGAAGGTGAGCAGGTAGCGGTTCATGGTCATCCTCAGCACGCGTAGTTGCTGAGGTAGCCGCTCAGCGTCCAGTTGTGGCCGACGTCATAGTGGTACGCACGCCCGTAGGTCAAGCGGCCGTTTCCGCCCGGATCGGTGATCCGATAGCAGTTCGGGTACAGCGTCGAGTTGAAGGTGCAGCCCGACCCGTTGCGGGTGCCGGAGCTGTCAAAGAGCGCTCCGCAGATCACGCCGATGTTCCCGGACGGGTGGTCGGTCTCCCCGAACGTCCAGCTGTGCCGGCCGTTGATGTTGTCGTCGCAGTACGTGCTGTACGCGACCTGGTTGCCGCAGAAGTAGCCCTCCAGCGCGCTGGCGCGGTGCGCGAACGCGCTTGATGCGATCAGCGCGCAGATCACGGCTGCGAGCAGCAGGAATCCGTACGGCGCGGCGCGCCGACGAGATGCCGTCGTGTTCGACATGGGTCCCCAGTCGTTGAGATTTGAGTCGAGCCCCACACACGGAACTCGACGTGGAGAACCGTCTCAGCGAGACTGCACCGCCGGTGTGTTGAAGCTGTAAACACCCGCCGTGCCGTGGGCGGTCCGCAACAAGATCCGCGCCGGCAGGCCCCTGACCCGCAGGCTGTAGCCGTTGGCGTGCGGAACGATCGACCTCCGTCGCGCCCCCTCCACGGAGACATCGACCCGCGTGATGCGGTCGGGGGCAGCGCCCCAGACCGCGTAGCCACCAGGCACCTTCGAGAATCCGCCCGTGCCCACCTTGAGGAACGCGTCCGGCGTCGTGCACGAACCGCTCGTCGTGCCGCCGTGCGGCATCTGCACGAGGACGCACGGCTGGGTCGGCGACGGGACAGCCCACACGCGTCCACCCTGCGCGTAGTCCCCCAAGCGCCTCGACGACGTGACCAGGCTGGAGTCAGCCGACGAACCGCCGACCAGCTTCACCAGGCGCGACGGCAGATCGTCGCGGCTGGCCACGCGTGAGCGCGAGAACGCCGAGTATCCCTCGGGCCCCGCCGCATCGGGTGCCGACGCGGGCGCATCCGTTGCCTGCGCACCTGCCGCGCCGGCGCCTCCCAGCGCGGCAATGACGACCAGCAGGCTCAGCGGAATTCCGCGCCGAACGGGGCGGAGGGACATCTCGGGACGACGGGACATCCGGCGATGCTTCCACAAAGCCACGAGCCGGATGTGAAAGGCTCGTCGATGCCGAACCCGTGATCGAAGAGCACGGGAGCCGCGGACGAACAGCGTTGATCGACGCCGAGCCCTGTCCGGTGGGCTACGCCACGGCCGCGGCGGTCCGCTCCGCGCGGCGCCGACGACTTGCGGGACGTCGCTGACGCTTGTCGGCGTTCTTGGCCTGCCGGCGGTCGCGGGAGTACGCGAGCTCCGGTGCCTGGGTGCGCAGGACGATCAGGGCGTTTCGGGCGGCGTAGCGTCGGGCCTCGTTGGCAATCAGGTCCTCCCCCACCGCGACGATCTCCGGGGTGCCGTCGGTGAACGAGATCCGCGCCTTCGCAACGACGGGCGTTGCGCGCGCCACGGTCGACGCCTCGTCCTCATCGTCGGCCTAGACGGCGCTGCGGGCGGCCTGGGCCTCGGGGGCGTTCTCGAACCAGGACAACTACCGCAAGTCCAGCCAGTACGAGCTCCTGGAGCCCGTCCTCGGCAAGGGCCTGGTGACGAGCTCCGGCGAGCTCTGGCAGCGCCAGCGCAAGCTCGTCCAGCCGATGTTCGCCAAGCGCCACCTCGTGCCGTTCGCCGACCACATGGCGGCCGCCGGCGGCGACGCCCTGGACGCCTGGGGCCGCGAGTACGCGGACGGCACGGCGGTCGACGTCGCGGAGGAGATCCTCCACATCGGCCTCGACACCGTCGGGCGCGCGCTCGTCGGCCACGACTTCGCCGACCGGGCCGGGGACTTCGGGGCGGCGCTGGGCAACGTGCTGCACCAGGTCGGCGCGATCGGCCGCTCCCCCGGGGTCACCGTCGGGCAGTACCTGCCGCGGATGACGGTCCAGCGCGCCGCCGCGCTGACCCAGCCGCGGCGCTGGCGCAGCGGTGTGAAGAGCGCCGACGTGATGGTCGGGATCGTCGGCGACATCATCGACGACCGGATCAGGAACGGGCACGGCGAGAAGGACGACCTGCTGCGCCTGCTGATGGAGGCCGAGGTCGAGGGCACCGGTGAGCGGATGGACCGCCAGCAGGTGCTCGACGAGCTGCTGACGTTCGTCGCCGCCGGACACGAGACGACGATGCACGGGCTCGCGTGGATGACGTACCTGCTGTCCCAGCACCCCGAGGCGCGCGAGCGAATGGAGGCCGAGGTCGACGAGGTCCTCGGCGACGACGCGCCGACGGCCGAGGACTGCGACCGCCTGCCGTGGACGACCGCGTGCTTCCAGGAGGCGATGCGGCTCTACCCGCCCGTCTGGCACGTCCAGCGCGTCGCGATCGAGGACGACGTCGTCGGCGGCTACCGGATCGACGCGGGCACGCTGATGTTCGTCTCGATCTGGTCGACGCACCGCGACCCGAAGATCTGGGAGAACCCCGCGGGCTTCGACCCGCGCCGCCGGCTGGGCGACGCGCCGAAGCAGCGGCCGCGGTTCTCGTACCTGCCGTTCGGGGGCGGTCGCCGCGTCTGCGTCGGGCAGGGCTTCGCGATGATGAACGCCACGATCCTCGCGGCCATGATCGCCCAGCGCTTCCGGTTCGACCTCGTGCCCGGGGCGAAGATCGTGCTGGACCCGACGGTCACGATCCGGCCGCTGCACGGGATCCCGATGCGGATCCAGCGACGCCGCTGAGCGCTCGAACGGGGGCGCGTGGGTGCGTGGGTGCGGGCCCGAACATCCCACCCACCGCCAAATCCCCTGAATCCGGCTCAATATTCCGGCTGGTTACGAATGTGAAAACCAACGCATATGGATCAGCTTTAGCGCCTCGATACGGGGAGCATGTGTGGGTTGTGCGACCGCGCGATCCACTGCTAGCTTGCGTCTGCAAGCACCGCCGCATCCCTGCACCAATGGACCTTCCACCCCGGGCACACCACCCGGGGACGCACACCAACACGAACGAGGCACGCCATGGCTGACCACTACGCCCTGAACGACGGGGCGGCTCGGCAACTCGCCAACGCGACGAAGACCGCGCCGACGATGCTGGCCATCTCGCCGCGCTGGCTGGTTCACGTCCTCTCATGGGTCCCCGTCGAGGCCGGCATCTACCGGGTCAACAAGGTCAAGGACGAGAGCCGCGTCCTCACCGCCTGCTCGCAGATCGACGGCGAGCACGACCTGCCCGAGACGTACGTCGACTACGAGGAGGACCCTCGCGAGTACTTCCTCAGCGCCGTCACGACGGTGGTCGACGTCCACACGCGGGTCTCCGACCTCTACAGCTACCCGCACGACCAGGCCAAGCAGCAGCTGCGCCTGGCGATCGAGACGATCAAGGAGCGGCAGGAGGCGGAGCTCTTCTACAACGCCGACTACGGGCTCGTCACGAACACCGTCCCGACGCAGCGGATCAACACCCTCGCGGGTCCGCCCACGCCCGACGACCTGGACGAGCTGATCACGAAGGTGTGGAAGGAGCCCGGCTTCTTCCTGGCGCACCCCCGCACGATCGCGGCGTTCGGCCGCGAGGCGACGCGGCGCGGCGTGCCGCCGGCGACGATCAACCTGATGGGCTCCCCGGTCCTCACCTGGCGCGGGATCCCGATCATCCCGACCAACAAGCTGAGGATCGAGGACGGCAAGAGCCAGATCGTCCTGATGCGGACCGGCGAGTCGCGGCAGGGCGTGGTCGGGCTCTACCAGCCGGGCACCTCGGGCGAGGAGGGCCTCGGGCTCGCGGTGAAGTTCATGGGCATCAACCGCAAGGCGATCGCCTCGTACCTGATCTCGCTGTACTGCTCGGCCGCGATCCTGGCCGACGACGCCATCGCGGTGCTCGACGGCGTCGAGATCGAGAACTACCACGCCTACGACGTTGCCTACCGTTCCTGACGCCGGCGGCGCCGGCCCCGGCGCCGCCGCCCCGGACGCCACGGGGTCGCCCCTGGACGTCGCCGAGCTCCAGCGGATGGCCAACGAGCTGTTCCGGGCGGGCATGGACGGCCTGCAGGGCGCGGCGCCCGCGGTGGGCGGTCCGGCTCCCGGGGCGTTCGGCGTGACCCCTGCGGCGCCGTCCGGCGCGGCCGTGCCACCGCCCGGTGCCGCGACGGCCCTGCCCTCGACCGCGCCGACGCTGCCGTCGGCGACCCCGGTCTCGTCCCCGGCGGCTCCAGCGCTCCCCGCCTCCGCGTCGCCGTACCTGTCCTCCGGGCCCTCGCACCCGTCCGCGGCGACGCCGTTCCCGGGTGCCGTCCCGGGCCCGCCGTCCGCCGCTCCGGCGTTCCCGTCGGCGACGCCGCGGGTGCCCTCGGCCGGCACAGCGTTCCCCTCGGCCACTCCGGGGCTCCCTTCCGCCGCACCGGGGCTCCCGTCGGCCGGCCCGGGATTCCCCTCCGCCGCACCGGGCCTCCCGACGGCCACCCCCGGCTTCCCCTTCCCCGCGCCGGCGTCGCCGCCGGGGGCACCCGCGCTCCCGTCGGCCGCCCCCGGCCTGCCCGCCGGCGGGGCGATCCCCGGACTCTCGGCCGCCGACCTCGCCCTCGTCGACGGGGCGTCGCTGTCGCTGGCCCAGCTCGGGCTGGCGGCGTCCGGCCCGTCCGCGCTGGTCGTCCCCGGCGGCTCGCTGTACGTCCTCGACGAGGCGCCCCCGTCCGTCGCCGGCCACGGCCGGCCGGTGCCCGGCACCACGCCGGGGCATACGACCGTCCCGGACCATCCGGCGTTCGACGCCGACCGCGTCCGCCGCGACTTCCCGATCCTCTCCGAGCTGGTGCACGGCAAGCCGCTGGTCTGGCTCGACAACGCCGCGACGACGCAGAAGCCCCTGGCGGTCATCGAGCGGCTCGAGTACTTCTACCGCCACGAGAACTCGAACATCCACCGCGCCGCCCACACGCTCGCGGCCCGCGCCACCGACGCCATGGAGGCCGCCCGGGACACCGCCGCGCGGTTCCTCGGCGCGCCCTCGAGCGCGGACATCGTCTTCGTACGCGGGGCCACCGAGGCGATCAACCTCGTCGCGCAGAGCTGGGGCCGGGCCAACCTCGGGCCCGGCGACGAGATCCTCGTCACCTGCCTCGAGCATCACGCGAACATCGTGCCCTGGCAGATGCTCTGCCAGGTCACCGGCGCGGAGCTGCGCGTGGCGCCGGTCGACGACGACGGCCAGGTGCTGCTGGGCGAGTACGAGCGACTGCTGGGCCCGCGCACGAAGCTCGTCTCGTTCTCCCAGGTCTCCAACGCGCTGGGCACGATCACGCCGGCGCGCGAGATGGTCCAGATGGCCCGTCGCCACGGCGCGCGGGTCCTCGTCGACGGGGCGCAGGCGGTCTCGCACCTCGCCGTCGACGTCCAGGAGCTCGACTGCGACTGGTACGTGTTCTCCGGCCACAAGGTGTTCGGGCCGACCGGCATCGGCGTCCTCTACGGCCGGGCCGAGGTCCTCGACGCGATGGAGCCGTGGCAGGGCGGCGGCAACATGATCCGCGACGTGACGTTCGAGCGGTCGCTCTACCAGGACCGCCCGTTCAAGCTCGAGGCCGGCACCGGGAACATCGCCGACGCCGTCGGGCTCGCGACCGCCATCGACTACGTCGAGCACCTCGGACTCGACAACATCGCGCGCCACGAGCACGAGCTGCTGGTCGAGGCCACCGCGCGGCTCCAGGCGCTGCCGGGCGTGCACCTCGTCGGCACGGCGCCCGACAAGGCCGGGGTCCTCTCGTTCGTGGTCGACGGGCACGAGCCCCTGGCCGTCGGCAAGGCGCTGGACCGCGAGGGGATCGCCGTCCGCGCCGGCCACCACTGCGCGCAGCCGATCCTGCGGCGATTCGGCCACGAGGGCACCGTGCGCGCGTCGCTGGCGCTCTACAACACGCGGGCCGACGTCGACGCCCTGATCGACGCGATGCGCCGGATCGTCTCGCGGAGCGTCCAGGTCTGACGAGGTCCCGCCCGCCCCGGCGGGGCGGGCGACGGCGCCCCGCCCCCCTTCGGTAGCCTTCCCGGTCCGCTGGAGAGGTGCCAGAGCGGTTGAATGGGCACGACTGGAAATCGTGTAATGGGGAAACTCATTCGGGGGTTCGAATCCCCCTCTCTCCGCCTCAGCAGGACGACGAAGGGCCCGGATCCGTCCGGGCCCTTCGTCGTTCCGGGACGACCTCGGACCGCGGGCGCCTGTTTACGCCGTGAGCCTGCGCGGTAGCGGTAGGCATGGAACCGCCCGGTGACCCGGCGCGTCGCACCCCCCGTGCCCTCCTCGGGATGGCGGTGGTGCTGCTCGCGCTCCTGATGTCCGCCCCCGGCCCGGCCGCGGCCGCCGGGCCGGAGCCCCAGGCGACGTTCACCGCGCCGGAGGACGGCGCCACCGGGGTCTCGCCGACCACGTCCCTGACGTGGAACACGATCCCCGAGGCCCAGAACGTGTTCATCACGATCGGGACGTCGACCGGGGCCAACGACGTGCTGGCGTCGGGCGAGCTGCCGGGCGACTCGACGTCCTACGAGATTCCCGTGGCCCTGCCGCGCGGCGTCCCGCTGCACGTCCGGATCTACACGAAGGTCGCGGGCGCCTACGACCGCTACGAGGACATCACCTTCACGGCCGAGCCGTTCCCGTCCGGCTCGCTGCCGGCCCCCCACGCCGAGGGCACCCGGATCGTGGCGGGCGGCCGGACGCTGAAGCTGCGCGGCGTCAACCGCGACTCGCTGACCTGGGGCCGCCACAACTGGTCCGGCTGCGGGGGCGATCAGCACTTCACCGACCGCGACTTCGACGAGATGCAGGCGTGGGGCTTCAACGCCGTGCGGATCCCGCTGTCGCAGGCCAATTGGCTCGGCCGGCGCTGCGACGCCGGCGACGACGCCCGGATGGTCGACTCCGCGGTCCAGAAGGCCAACGAGCGCGGCATGTACGCGATCGTCGACCTGCACTGGTCCGACGTCGGCGGCCGCTCGCCGTGCGACGCGGACTGCAACACCGGCCAGCAGCCGATGCCCGACGCCGACAGCCTCGACTTCTGGCGGCAGGTCGCCCAGCGCTACGAGGACCGCTCCGGCGTGATCTTCGACCTCTACAACGAGCCGCACGACGTGTCCTGGTCGTGCTGGCGCGACGGTGGCTGCACGACGGAATCCAGCGAGTACGCCAACGGCGGGAAGCAGGTCGACTACCGGGTGGTCGGCCTGCAGCAGCTCGCCGACGCGGTGCGCGGAGAGGGCGCCGGCAACCTCGTGCTCGCTGCCGGCCTGGACTGGGCGTGGGACCTGCGTGGCGTCGTGGACGGCCACGCGCTGGACGACCCGAACGTCGCCTACGACACGCACGTCTACACGCTCTTCCACCACACCCAGGACGACTGGGACGAGCACGTCGGCGTCGCCGCCGACGAGGTCCCGGTGACGGCGACCGAGTTCGGCTCGTCCGACTGCTCGACCGCCGACACCCGGAGGCTGCTGGACTGGTTCGACGACGAGGGCATCGGCTGGTCGATCTGGTCGTGGAACGACCCCGGGTCCTGCCAGCAGCCGAGCGTCCTGGCGAACATGGAGGGCACGCCGCTGGCCGGTCAGGGACAGCTGATCCACGACCGGCTCGCCGCCGAGGGGCGGTAGGCCCCAGACGGCCGGGCGCCCGGCGGCCACGGCGCCGGGCGCGGTCCCTGGGGCGGGGGCCGCCCGACGGTCGCGCGGTGCGATCATCGGCGCGTGCCGCCGATCCCCCTCCGCGCCCGGTGACCACCCGCCTGCACCTCGTCCGACACGGCACGACGGCGGCCGTCCGCGCCGCCGGCTTCCCGCGCGACGAGGACCTCGACGACCGCGGTCGCGCGGAGGCCCTGGCGCTCGCCGCCCACCTGCCGCGGGACGCGCGGGTCGTGCGCTCACCCGCCCGGCGCTGCGCCGCGACGGCCGCCGTCCTCGGGCACGACGACGCCGCGGTCGACCCGCAGCTGCGCGAGGCCGGGTTCGGCGACTGGGCGGGGCGCAGCGTCGCCGAGCTCCACGCCGAGGACCCCGCTCCGGTCGTCGCGTGGATGACCGACCCCTCCTTCGCGCCGCCCGGCGGCGAGTCGCTCGAGGCCCTGACCGCCCGGGTCGACGCCTGGATGTCCGCGCACGCCGCGTCCGAGCAGCCGATCGTCGCGTTCACCCACGGCGGCGTCGTGCGGGCCGCGATCGCCGTCGCCCTCGGGGCGCCCGCCGGCGCGGCGTGGCGGATCGACGTCTCCCCCGGGTCGATCACCGAGCTGCACGCCCACGACGGGCGCTGGCGCCTGACGCGCGCGAACTGGACGCCGACTCGCGACGAGGTGCGGGCGGCGCGGGCGACGCAGGCGGCCGAGGGCGGGACGGACGCGCACGAGGGGACGGACCCTGCCGATGGGGCGGGCGGCGGGAGCGTGGCCGACGTGTCGGCTGACGGCGGAAGCGCGACTGCGGCCGACGCTGCGGCCGGGGACGGACCCGCCCGGTGAGCGGCGGGCGGCCCGTCGCGGCCGGGCTGCTCATCGGGTACGCCGCCGACCGCGCGTTCGGCGACCCCCGCCGCGGCCACCCCGTCGCCCTGTTCGGGAGCACCATGCTGGCGCTCGAGGCCCGGATCTGGAGCGACGACCGCCCCGCCGGCGTCGCCTACGCCGCGGCCGGCGCCGCGCTCGCGACGCTCCCCGTCCTCGTGCTCGACCGCGCCGCCCGCGAGCGCCCGCTCGCCCGGACGGCGCTCACGGCCGCCGTCGCGTGGGCCGCGATCGGCGGGCGCTCGCTCGCCGGCGCCGGCCGCGACATCGGCGGCCTGGTGGCGGCCGGGGACCTCGACGGCGCCCGCGCGCTGGCGCCGACCCTCGTCGGCCGCGACCCGGCCACGCTCGACGGGGCCGGCCTGGCCCGCGCCGGCCTGGAGTCGGTGGCCGAGAACACCTCCGACGCCGTCGTCGCCCCGCTGGTCTGGGGCGCCGTGCTCGGCGCGCCCGGCGTCGCGCTGCACCGGGCGCTGAACACGATGGACGCGATGGTCGGCCACCACTCCGACCGCTACGAGCGCTTCGGCTGGGCCTCGGCGCGCGCCGACGACGCCGCCGGGTGGCCCGCGGCGCGGCTCGCGGCGCTCGTCACCGGTGCCGTCGCGGGCACCGTCGGCGGGTCGCCCGTCGGCGCGTGGCGCGCGTGGTGGCGCGACGGCGCCGCGCACCCGAGCCCGAACGCCGGCCGGGTCGAGGCCGCGTTCGCCGGGGCGCTCGGGGTCCGGCTCGGCGGGCGCAACGTCTACGGCGGGCGGGTCGAGGAGCGGCCCGTGCTCGGCGACGGGCCCGGCACTCGCGACCCCGCCGCCGCCGACCTCGAGCGGGCCGCCGCCCTCTCGCTGCGGGTCGGTACCGCGACCGCCCTGGTCTGTGCCGCGACGGTGCTGCTGCGTGGGAGGCTCGCCCGATGAGCGCCTCGGACGCCGCCCGCCGCCTCGCCGCCCGGACCGCCGGCGGTCGCGACGCCGGCGCGTTGCTCGTCGCCGGCACGACCTCGGACGCCGGCAAGTCGCTGATCACCGCCGGGATCTGCCGCTGGCTGCACCGCGAGGGGGTCTCGGTCGCGCCGTTCAAGGCGCAGAACATGGCGCTGAACGCGGCCGTGACGCCCGACGGGCTCGAGCTCGGCCGCGCGCAGGCGGTGCAGGCCGCGGCCTGCGGGATCGAGCCCGAGGCGATCATGAACCCGGTGCTGCTGAAGCCGACCGGGGACCGGGTCAGCCAGGTCGTCCTGCTCGGCCGCCCGCACGGCACCGCCGGCGCCCGCGACTACCGGCGCCTGCGCGACGACCTGCGCTCCGCGGTCCTCGACAGCCTCGCCACCCTGCGCGGCCGCTTCGACGCCGTGATCTGCGAGGGCGCGGGCTCCCCGGCCGAGATCAACCTGCGCGCGGGCGACTTCGTGAACATGGGCCTCGCGCGCGACGCCGGCCTGCCGACGATCGTCGTCGGCGACATCGACCGCGGCGGCGTCCTCGCCGCGCACTACGGCACGATCGCACTGCTGGAGCCGGCCGACCAGGCGCACGTCGCCGGCATGGTGATCAACAAGTTCCGCGGCGACCCGTCGCTGCTGGACCCGGGCGTCGAGGCGCTCCAGCGCATGACCGGCCGCCCCGTCCTGGGGGTCGTCCCGTGGGCGGACGGGCTCGAGCTCGACGCCGAGGACGGCCTGGCGCTGCGCACGTTCGACCGGGGCGCCGAGACCGCCGACCCGCTGCGCGTCGCCGTCGTCGGGCTGCGGCGGATCTCGAACTTCACCGACCTCGACGCGCTGGCGATCGAGCCCGACGTCGACCTGCGGCTGACGCGCGACCCGGACGTCCTGCGCGACGCGGACCTCGTCGTCCTCCCGGGCAGCAAGGCGACGGTCGCCGACCTCGTCGACCTGCGCGCCGCCGGGCTGGACCGCGTCCTGACCGAGCGCGTGGCGCGCGGGCGGCCGATCCTCGGCATCTGCGGCGGGTACCAGATGCTCGGCACGGAGATCGAGGACGCCGGCGTCGAGACCGGGACGGGCGTCGTCCTCGGGCTGGGGCTGTTGCCGGTGCGCACCGCGATGCACGCCGAGAAGATCACCCGCCGGCGGACGGGCCGGCTGCCGGTCGACGGCGACGCGGCAGTGACCACCGACGTCGCCGGCGCGCCGGGCGGTGACGTCGGCGTGCTGCGCGCCGACGGCCCGAGCGTCCCCGCCGGCGGCTACGAGATCCGCCACGGGCGGGTCGTGCGCTCCGGCGGCCGCCCGCTCCTGGTCGCGGACCCGGTCGCCGCCGCGACGGCGGAGGACCCGTCGGCCGACGAGGGCTGCGTCTCCGGCGTCGTCACCGGGACGTCGTGGCACGGCCTGCTCGAGCACGACGAGGCCCGGCACGCGCTGCTGGCCCACGCGGCGCGGCTCCGCGGGCGGCCGTTCGCGCCCGGGCCGGCGCGCTTCGCCGACGTCCGCGAGCGCCGCTACGACGTGCTCGGCGACCTCGTGGCCGAGCACCTCGACACCGGCGCGCTGCTGCGGCTGCTCGAGGACGGCGTGCCCGGCGGCCTGCCGACGCTCGCCTGCGGGCCACTGGGCTGACCGGCCGGCGACCGGCCCCGGGCCGGCCGCTCAACCGGCGTCGGCCGTCGCGCCCCGCTCGCGCCCGTCCCCGGCGACCGCCGCCCGGTCCCGTGGCCCCCCGTCGCCGGCGCTCGGCGTCGCGTCCCGTGCCCGCCGCGAGTACCGGTCCAGCGCCGAGCGGGCCGGGTCGCCCGCCAGGCCGTGCACCACGATCGAGACGACGGTCAGCGCGACCACCGTCCACAGGACGACCGCGGCCTCGCCGTCGGGCAGCGCGCCGGAGGTCACGACGACGCTGGCGTAGAAGAGCGAGCCGACGCCGCGGACGCCGAAGAACGACACGAACGCGCGGTCGGCGAGCGGCATCGTCGAGCCGATCGTGGCGATCAGGCCCGCCGCCGGCCGGATCACGAGGACGACGAGCACGACGAGCGCCCAGCCCGCCGGACCCGGGGTACCGAGCCCGTCGAACGTCAGCATCGACGCTGCGAAGAGGACGACCGCGAGCTCGCCGAGGCGCTCGAAGACCGACGCGCCGCGGTGCGTCCCCTCCTGCATCGCGTGGTCGCGCTCGTAGCGGCGGAAGGCGATCCCGGCGACGAACGCGGCGACGAACCCGTAGGCGTCGAGCAGCTCCGTCACGCCGTAGACGCCGAGCACGACCCCGAGGCCGACCCAGGCGTCGAAGTACTCCTGCATGTAGCCGCGGTCGCGCGCCCGGCGGACGATCGACGCGGCCAGGCGCCCGAGCAGCGCCCCGGCGACCACGCCGCCGACGATCGCCCAGACGACGTCGAACGCCAGCCACGGGAGCACCCCGCCCTGGTCGCCGCTCTTGGCGACCATGATCCCCGCGATCACGAACGGGTACGCGAGCCCGTCGTTGAACCCGGCCTCGGCGGTCAGCGCGAAGCTCGTGTCGCGGTCGTCCGGCTCGCCCGGCGGCCCGATCCCGAGGTCCCCGGCCAGCACCGGGTCCGTCGGCGCCACCGCCCCGCCCAGCATCAGCGCGCCCCCGAGCGACAGGCCCATCGCGCCCCAGCCGAAGAGCGCGACGGCCGCGATGGTCAGCGGCATCGCGATCACCAGCAGCCGCAGCGCGTGCGTCCACGCGCGCCAGTGCAGCGTGCGGTCGACGGCCATCCCGGTGCCGAACAACGCGATGATCGCCACGACCTCCGTCAGGTGCTCCAGGACGTCGGCGTCCTGCACCGGATCGAACGGCGCGCCGCCGACCAGCGGGATCGCCGCGGCCGCCAGCACGCCGAGCGCGAGGTAGACGATGGCCGACGTGAAGGTCCGGCCGCCCTGGTTGCTGAGCGCGATCGTCGCGACCAGGAGCCCCGCCCCGGCGAGCACGAAGATCAGGACCTCCGGGTGGCTGCCGGGATGGAAGCCCGGGGAGGTCCCGAGCGGGACGACGGCGGACGGCGGGGCGAAGGCGGGGAGCACCGCGGCCCCAGCTACCCGCCGGACGTCCCCCGCACGCCGCGAGGACACCGGACCGGAGCGCGCCGCAGCCGCGTCTGGCCTACGGTCGGGGGGTGAGCGCGCTCCGCCTCGGCCTCCTCCAGTTCCACCCCGTCGTGGGCGACATCCAGGGCAACCGCGACCGGATCGCGGAGATGCTGCACCGGGCCGCGGAGCGCGGCGCCGAGCTCGCGATCTGCGGTGAGCTGGCCCTCTGCGGCTACCCGCCCCAGAGCCTGATCGTGGACGAGGGGATGCTGCAGGAGGCCCAGCGCGCGCTCGAGTCGCTGGCCGACGACCTGCCGCCCGGGCTCGTCGCGCTGATCGGCGCCCCGCACCCGACCCCCGACCGCCGCGGCGTCCAGAACGCGGCGGCGGTGCTGACGCGCGGCGGCGTCGTCGGCTGGGCCGACAAGCAGCACCTGCCGACGTACGCCGCGTTCGACGAGGGTCGCTACTTCGTCCCCGCGCACCACTCGTTCGTGGCGGAGCTCCCGAAGGCGCGGGTCGGCGTGATGATCTGCGCCGACCTCTGGGAGCCCGAGCCGTCCGCCGCGTGCGCCGCCGCGGGCGTCGACCTGCTCGTCGCGCTCAACGCGTCGCCGTACTCGCCGGGGATGCAGCGCCGGCGCGAGGCCACGACGATCGCCCGCGCCCTGGAGCACACCGTGCCGGTGGCGTACGTCAACCTCGTCGGCGGCCAGGACGGGCTCGTCTTCGACGGCGGCTCGCACCTGACCGACCACGCCGGCGCGATCGTCTCCCGCGGCCCCGCGCTGGAGGAGGCCGTCGTGATCTGCGACGTCGACCTCGCCTGGTCGCGCCGCTCCGCCCGCTCGGAGCCCCACCGCCGCGCGGCCCAGCGGCCCGCCCCCGGCGCCGTCCACGTGCTGCCGGTCCAGACCGGCGCGGACCCGCGCGAGCACCCGGCGCGCGACGGCGAGCCCGCCGACGGGGTCGCGCCGTGGCCGGGCCCGGAGGACCACCGCTGGCGCGCCGTCTGCACCGCGCTGCGGGACTTCACGTCCGGCCTGCGGATCGAGCGCGTCCTCGTCGGGCTCGACGGGACGCTCGGCGCCGGCCTGACCGCGCTGGCCGCCGCCGAGGCCCTGGGCCCCGAGCGCGTCGTCCTCGTCGACACGCTCCCGGAGTCCGTGGCCGCCGACGACGACCGGCGCGCGTGGGCCGACGCCGTCGTCCGCGGCGGCGGCTTCGTCCCCGCCACGGGCGCCGGTGCGGAGGACGGCGGCATGCCGATCCCGCTGACGCTCGTCCACGTCGCCGCGCCGGACCCCGGTGCGGAGCCCGGCGACACGTCCGCCGACGCCCTGCCGCTGGAGCAGGTCGTCCCCGACGAGGACCCGGCCGTCCGCCTGATCGCCAGCCGCACCACGCTGCTGGGCCTCGAGCTCGCCGCCGACGCCCACGAGGCGCTGCTGCTGTCGTCCGCGGACCGCACCATGCGCGCCCTGGGCGGCGGCTGGCCGCACGAGCTCGCCGGCGGCTTCGCCCCGATCGGCGACCTGACCCGCGGCTGGCTCGTCCGGATCGCCTGGTGGCTGGCCGCCCGCGAGGAGGGCGCCGTCGTCGCGCCCGCCGGCGTGCTGGAGCGCGCCGCCGAGACGATCGGCGGGCCCGTCCCGCTGCACGAGCCGTGCGCCGTGCTCGACCGGGTCGTCGAGGGCTACATCGACGCGAACCACCCCACCGAGGTCATCGTGGAGCGCGAGGGCCTGCCCGCCGAGATGGTGCTCGCACTGGCCGACCGGATCGACCGCGCCGAGCTCACCCGGCGGTCCCAGCCGATCGCGCCGCGGATGTCCGGCCGCGCCCTCTCGGACGACCGCCGCATCCCCGTCGTCTGGCGCCGCGGCTGGCCGTGAGCGCCCGCAGCGTCGGGACGTGACGGTGTCCACGGCGGCCCGGGCGGGGTAGTGTCGGTCCATGAGCCCGAAGCTCCCGTCCGGATTCGGACGCCCGCACGACTACGGCCCCAAGGGCGGTCAGGCGGTCCTCTTCTACGTCGGCATCGCCGTCGTCTTCCTCGTGACCGGCGCCGGCATGCGCGAGAACAACATCCTCCTGATCGCCATCGGGGTCGTCCTCGCGCTCATGCTCGCCCGCAAGGTGAAGGTCTGGTACACCCCGCGGAAGTGACCGCGGCGGGTCCGCGTGGCGCCCCGCCGCTCGCGACCGATCCGGCCCACCGCCCCCGCCGAGGTCCGCATCAGGCATCCTCGTCCCGATGCGCGCACTGATCGCCGGGGCCGGGGAGGTCGGCTGGTACCTCGCCGGCCGGCTGGCGCGAGAGGGCCACGAGGTCGTGGTCCTCGATCTGGACCGCGAGCTCCTGCTGCACCGCTCCCGGGCCGGGATCGACGTCCGGGTGGAGCGCGCCGACGCCTCCTCGCCGAAGGACCTGATCGAGCACGAGGCCGGGAAGGCAGACCTCTTCGTGGCCGTCACCTCGATCGACGCGATCAACCTCGTCGCCTGCCTGCACGCCAAGGCGCAGGGCGCGTCGCGCACCATGGCCCGCGTGCGCGACGCCGACTACTACCCGGCGGGCGAGGACACCGCGCTCGGCACGCTCGGCATCGACGTCCTCGTCTCGCCCGAGCTGGCGGCCGTCGGCGACATCGAGTCGGCGCTCCGCGTGCGGGGCGCCGTCCGCGTCGAGCAGTTCGCCGACGACCACCTCGCGATCGCCGAGTGCATGGTGACCGAGAACTCCCCGGCCGCCCGCCGCTCCGTCGTCACCCGCCCGCACGCGACGCACTCGAAGATCGGCGCGCTGCTGCGCGACGGCCGCGTCCACCTCGTCAACAAGGACTCCACGCCGCTGCCCGGCGACCACGTCGTGCTCGCCTGCGCCCGCGAGGAGCTCCGCGAGGCGTGCCGCGAGATCGACCCCGACGCCCGCAGCGTCCACCGCGTCGCGATCTTCGGCGCCGGCCAGATCGGCGTCGCCCTGGCCGCGCGCCTGGCGCACCTGGGCCGCGAGGTCGTCGTCCTGGAGCCCGACGAGCGCCGCGCCCGCGACGCCGCCGAGGTCCTCGAAGACCGCTCGATCGAGGTCCTGTGGGAGGAGGGCGCGTCCGAGTCCGCGCTGCGCGAGGCCGGCGTCGACAGCTGCGACGCGTTCGTCTCCTGCGCCGACGACGACCGCGCCACGCTCCTGGCCTGCACCCACGCCGACCGCCTCGACATCGGCCTCGTGCTCGCGGTGCTCTCGCGCGAGGAGTTCGCGCCGCTGGCCGAGGCGCTCGGCGTCGACGGGATCATCGCGCCGCGCCTGGCCGCCGCCGAGCGCATCCTCCGGACCTCGCGCGGGACGGGCGCCCGGAAGAGCACGCTGATCGTCGACGGGCTCGAGGCGCTGGAGTACCGGATGGCGCCCGGCAACCCGCTGTGCGGCAAGCCGATCGCGGCGTCGCTGCCCCACGACACCGCGCTGACCGCCATCGTCCGCGACGGCAAGGTGCTGTTCCCGAGCGAGATCCGGCGCTACGAGCCGGGCGACGTCGCGCTGGTCCTGGCGACCGGCAACGGCGCCCAGAAGCTCGGGGCGGTGCTCGACCGGTGAGCGCCTCCGACGCCGGGATCCGGGACGGGCCGCTGTTCCGGCTCCGCCGCCCGCGGCCCCTGCGCATCGGCGCCCGGATCGGCCCGCTGACGCGCCGCGCACTGACCGCCGGCGCGATCGCGCTCGCCGTCGCGTCGCTGGTCTGCACGATCACCGCCGCGGTCTCGGACCAGCGCGCGATCGCGGCGTTCGGCGTGTCGACCGGGCTGGCGACGGTCCTCGCCCTCCTCCTGCGGCTGACCTGGGTCGGCCGGCCGATGCCGTCGCCGACCGGCCGGGACGGCCTGATGGCCGCCGGGCTGACGTGGCTGGCGGCGAGCCTGTTCGCGGCGATCCCGCTGCTGCTCAGCGGCTCGTTCCCGCGCGTGGCCGACGCGATCTTCGAGGGCACCAGCGGCATCACGACGACGGGCGCCACCGCGCTGGTCGACGTCGACCACCAGCCCTACGCCGTCCTGCTCTGGCGCTCGCTGACCCACTGGATCGGGGGCATCGGCATCGTCGTCCTGCTCGTGGCGATCGCCCCGGCCGCCGGCGGCGCCGCCCGCCGCGTCCTGCTGGGCGAGACCAGCCGCGCGCAGGAGGAGACGGTCGCGCCGCAGATGCGCGACACCGCCCGGATCACGGCGCTGATCTACCTGACGGTCACCGGCATCGCCCTGCTGACGCTGCTGGCCGTCGGCCTGTCGCCGTGGGAGGCCGTCAACCACGCGATGTCGGTGGCGTCGACCGGCGGCTTCTCGACGCGGACCGCGTCGGCGGGCGGCTTCGACTCCACACCGGTCGAGATCGCGCTGACGGTGCTGATGCTCGCCTCCGGCGTCTCGTACGTGATCTGGTGGCGCCTGGTCACCGGCCGCGGGCTCGGGGTCCACCGGGTCGAGCTGCGCTCCTACGTGCTCTTCGTGGTCGGCATCGGCGTCCTGCTGGCGATCGGCGCGCGCGGCAGCGAGGCGCCGGGAAACGTCTTCGACGGGATCTTCACCGCCGCGTCGATCACGACCGGCACCGGCTTCACGACCGCCGACCCCGACCGCTGGGGCGAGGAGGCCCGCCTGCTCGTGCTGCTGGCGACGGCGTCCGGCGCGATGGTCGGGTCGACCACCGGCGGCTTCAAGGTCCGCCGCTGGCTGACGATCTTCGGCGGCATCCGCGCCGAGATCCAGCGCCAGATCGCGCCGCAGCGGATCGTCGTCGTGCGGATCGGCAAGAAGCCCGTCACCGACGACGCGGTGCGCGCCGCCTTCGGCTTCATGGCCGTCGCGTTCGTGGCGCTGACGCTCGGGACCGCGCTGCTGGCCGCCTGCGGCTTCGACCTGCTGTCGTCGTTCTCCGGCTCGCTGGCGTGCCTCTTCAACGTCGGGCCGGCGCTCGGGCAGCTCGGCGGCCTGGAGTCCTACTCCGAGGTCCCCGACGGCGGACTGCTCGGCCTGAGCTTCCTGATGCTGCTCGGCCGCCTCGAGCTGTTCACGATCCTGGCGCTGTTCACGCGCGGGCTCTGGCGCGCGCGCTGACCCCGCCGCCGGTCGCGGCCGGCCCGAGTCGGTGGTTCCGCCTCAGCCGGCCGTCGGCGCGACGAACCGCACGACGCCCGCGTCGTCGGGCGGCAGCGTCTCCACGAGCCCGTCCGCGCGCAGCAGCCCGAGGCCGCCGAGCACGCTGCTGAGCAGCACGTGGGCGAGCGTGGCGGGGGCCTGCGGCCAGATCTCCGTGGCGAGGCCGGCGGCGGTGAACGGCTCCGCGCCGGCCCGGCGCAGCAGGCCCTCCGCGTCGCTGCGCTGGCGCTCCAGGTGGCTCACGACGACCGCGGCGGGGTCCGCGAACGCGCCGCCGTGGCCCGGCAGGACGAGGTCGACGGGCAGCGGGCGGGTCGCCCGCAACGACTCGCGGTAGCGCACGGTCACCGCGACGTCGTCGACCTCGGGGACGTACGGCCGGGCGCCGTCGCCGGCCGGCAGCGGGCGGTCGCGCACCGGCACGGACGGCACCGCGCGCAGCAGGTGGTCGCCGCCGAGCAGCATGCGGCGCTCGGCGTCGACGAGCAGGACGTCCGTCTCGCTGTGGCCGGGGCGGTGCAGGACCTCGAGCGTGCGGTCGCGCAGCGTCAGGCGCGAGCCCGCGGCCAACGGCACCGTGACCGTCGCGGCCTCGCCGACGCGGTGGAACGCCGCCCAGCCGGCCGTGTTGCCGGCGACCGCCTCGTCCGTGGCGCCGTGGCGGCGCAGCAGGTCCGCCATGAAGGCGCGGTCGAGTGCCGCCTCGGCCTCGAAGTCGCCGAGGTACGGGCCGATCGAACCGAACGCCGCGACGTCGGCGCCCGACCGCCGGACCACCTCGGCGACGAGGCCCAGGTGGTCGGTGTGCTGGTGGGTGAGGACGACGAGGCCGACGTCCTCGACCCGGCGGCCGATCGCGCGGAAGCCCGCGTCGAGGGCCTCGATCGCCCCCGGGCCGCGGGTCCCGGCGTCCACGAGCGTCAGCGGATCGTCGTCGACGATCCAGGCGTTGACGCGCCCCATCTCGTTGGCCGCCGACAGCGACACGCGGTGCAGCGCGGCGTCGCGCAGGCGGCTGGTGATCGCCTCGTCGGAGGACCCGGACATCGGTCCCAGTGTCCCAGCCCGGCGACCCTCGCGCGGGACGCCTACCGGGCCCGGCCGACCGGGCTCAGGACCACTCATACGCATGGTCGATCCGTCCGGAAGGGACGTGGTCGTGATTCCCTCGGTCCCGCCGAGGAACGGTCGACCACGTCCGGTCAAACCCGGACGACCATCGATATCAGGCGTGCGTCGGGACGCGGACCGGCACCGTGTGGGACGGCATCGGCTCCTCCGCGGCGTCGGCCCGCGCCGCGACCCAGCGGTACGCCCACGCCGCGCCGGCCGCCGCCACCAGCGCGGCCGCGCCGCCGACGGCCATCCCCGTGCGCGGGCCGGCCCAACTCGCGATCCAGCCGACCAGCGGAGCACCGATCGGCGTCGAGCCGAGGAAGACCAGCGAGTACAGCGCCATCACGCGCCCGCGCATCGCCGGGTCGACCTGGAGCTGCAGCGTCGAGTTGACGCCCGAGGAGAACGTCACCGACGCCATCCCCAGGAAGACGAGCGGCAGCAGCTGCAGGGGCAGGATCGGGGCGAAGGCGGCGAGGAGCTGGAAGGTGCCGAAGAGCGTCGCGGCGCCGACGAGCAGGCGCGGCGTGATCTCCCGGCGGTTGCCCGCCACCAGCGCGCCGATCACGGACCCGACGGCCATCGTCATCGTCAGCAGCGTGAAGGTCGTCGCCGTCCCCTTCCAGGTGTCGTGCGCCAGCAGCGGCAGCACGATCTGGAAGTTGAAGGACAACAGGCCGATCACCGACATCATCGCCAGCGGGATCAGCAGGTGCGGGGCGCCCCGCACGTACCGGTAGCCCTCCCGGAGCGCGCCCTTGCGGCGGGCCGCCCGCGGCGCCTCGCCCATCTGCTCGGGGTCCAGGCGCAGCAGCGCGACGATCATCGCGAGGAACGACAGCGCGTCGACGACGAAGCACCAGCCGATGCCGACGACCGCGATCAGCAGGCCGGCGATGCCGGGGCCGATGATCCGCGAGGTCTGGATGACGACGCTGTTGAGCGCCACCGCGTTGACGACCCGCTCCGGCCCGACGAGCTCGATCGGCAGCGCCTGCCTCGCCGGGTTGTCGATCGCCGTCGCCGTCCCCCGCAGGAAGACCATCGCGTAGATGATGAGCGGCGTGACGACCCCGGAGAGGGTCGTCACCGCCAGCACGATCGCCGGCACCATCAACCCCATCTGCGTGCAGAGCAGCAGCCGGCGCTTGTCGACCCGGTCGGCGAGCAGCCCGCCCCACGCCCCGAACAGCATCAGCGGCAGGAACTGGAGCGCGGCGGTGAGCCCGACGGCGAGGCCGTCGCCGGTGAGCTTCACCATCAGCCACATCGCGGCGACGTTCTGGATCCAGTTGCCGGAGACCGAGATCACCTGGCCGGTGAAGTAGCGCCGGTAGTTCGGGACGTGCAGGGAGTCGAAGGTGCGGTGGATCGCGGGGCTCAATCGGGGCGGTCCTCGGGGTCGGTGGATGGGGCGGGCGCCGGCGTGGCGGGCGGCCGGCGCCGGGCGGGCGCCGCGGCCGGCCCCCGGCGCGGACACCGGCGGGGTCGTGCCGGGCGGGTCAGGCGGGCGGGTCCTCGAGCAGCTGCTCGAGGAGGTCGGACGCGCGGTCCAGCGTCGCGCGGTCCTCGTCGGAGAGCTCCTCGAGACGGCGGGAGAGGAAGGCGTCCTTGCGCGAGCGCACGTCGCGGATGTGCTCGACGCCGGCGTCGGTGAGGCTGACGCGGAAGGAGCGGCCGTCCTCGGGGTCGGGCTCGCGGCCGACGAGGCCCTCCTCCTCCAGCCGGGCGACGAGCCGGGTGGCGGACGGCCGGCGGATCCCCTCGCGGCTGGCGAGCTCGCTCGGGCTCAGCGGGCCGAAGCGCTCGACGGTGGCCAGCGCCGCACCGAGCGACGGGCCGAGCTCGGCGCCGGCCTCGGCGCGCAGCCGCCGGGCCGTCCGCGTGATCACGAGGCGCAGGTGGGCGGCGATCTCGGGCACCGAGGTGCGCAGGTCGCCGGGAGACGGTGTGGTTCGCACTAGTAATTAGTGTAGCGAACCATCACCCTCGGGGTCGGCACCGACCCGCGGACACGGCCGACCGGTCACCGGGCGCACCTCCCCACGTCCACTGTTCGTTTTCGGAGGCCCGTTTGTGACCGGTTTTCGGCGTTCGCCGGAGGATTGGACCGGTTGACGATGAACCCGCGCGCACGTTCGTCGAATGCAGGGATTTGTGACCGGAGCGGACGTAGGTTCGACGAGCCGCAGCGCCCGGTGGGCGCGATCTCCGACCTCCTCCCGAAGGACTCCTCATGTCTTCAGCACGACCCCGACGCGCCTCGCGGGCCGCCGCCCTGATCGGTTCAACCCTTGCCCTCGGGCTCGCCGGCCTGGCCGGCGCCTCGGCCGCGCAGGCGGGCTCCGACTCGTGGCCGTGCGGATCGGTCCCGGGATCGGTCACCTGCCCGGGCGACCGGCACACGCTGACCTCCGTGAAGGCGTTCGGCGCCTCCGGCCGGTCGGTCAACGCGGGAGCCAGCTGGAACGGGACCGAGGGCCAGCTGTACGCCAACTGGGCGTGGGGCACCGGGACGACGTGCCACGGATACGGCGCCGGCAACCTGCTCTACCCCGTCGTCAAGAACCCGAACAGCACGTCCATGACGATGTCCGGCCTGTCGACCTTCGGCTCGGGGGCGGCGTCGTGCTGAGCCCGCGCCCCATGCCCATCCGCCGCGTGCTCGCCGCCGGCCTCGTCGCCGGCCTCGCCGTCGGCGGCCTCACCGTCGGATCCGCCCTCGCGGACGAGGCCCCGGCCTCCGATCCGGACGCGAGCGTGCTCGTGGAGAGCCCCGCCCAGCCGGCGCCGATCGGCGCCGTGCAGCCGGCCCAGCAGCAGACCCTCCGCGTGCTCCGCCGCGCGCGGCGCGCCTCCGACACCCTCCCCGCGAGCGCCCGATCGGTGGCGTCTCCCGCCCGCTACGGCCGCAACCCGCAGCTCGCCCGGGCCGTCACCACCAGGAGCGGGAAGGCGTGGGTCGTCCCGGGCGACGGCGTCGTCTGCCTCGTGATGCCCGACCCGGTGGACGGCTGGGCGACGAGCTGCGCGCCGACGGGAGAGGTCGCGACGCGCGGCCTGACCCTCGGCCTGACCGGCACGGACGCGTCGGCCGCCGTGACGCTCGTCCCTGACGGCGCCACGGTGACGACCACCGACGACGCGGACCGCACGAGGAACGTGACCCCGGACGACTCCGGCATCGTGGACACCGACGCCGAGAAGGTCCAGTCCCTCGAGGTGACGACGCCCGAGGGGCAGGCCACCACCGAGATGCAGAGCACCGAGGACCTCGGGACGGGGGATACGCCGTAGCCCTCGCGGCGTTCGCCCTCCGCCCGCCCGAGGCCCCCTCCCGACGTGGCAGGACCCGGCCGCCGGAGGGCGAACGCAGATCCGCGGTCACACATCCCGGCCGCCGATCGAACAGGAACCGTGAGCCGCGAGCAGTCACGCACCGACGAGGAGCTCGTCGCCGAGAAGCGCTTCGACCGCTCCTCCTCGGCGTTCGCGGAGTTCTACGAGCGGTACGAGGCGGCGATCCTCGCCTACCACCGGCGCCGCGTCCGGCTCCCGGAGGTCGCCGCCGACCTGACGGCCGAGACGTTCGCGCGGGCCCTCGCCGGCCGCGCGCGGTTCCGGCCGTCCGGCGGCAACGCTTCGGGGTGGCTCTTCGGGATCGCGCACAACGTCCTCGTGGACAGCGCCCGCCGTGGGACCGTCGAGCAGAAGGCGCGCGAGAAGCTCGGCATGCAGCCGATCGAGCTCGACGACGAGGACCTCGAGCGCGTCAACGCCCTCGGGGGCGACGACCGGCTGTACGCGGCGCTCGAGCGTTTGCCGGAGGAGCAGCGGGAGGCGATCGTCGCCCGCTACGTGCAGGACGAGACGTACGACGAGACGGCCGACCGGCTGTCGACCTCGTCGAGCGTCGTGCGCAAGAGGGTGAGCCGCGGCCTGACGCGGCTCCGTGACCAGATGATGGGATGGGCATGATCCAGCTGCCGCAGTTGCAGGAGAGCCTGCTGATCGCGAACGAGCGACTGGTGGACCGGGCGCGACGACGCGCCCGGCTGTTCCGGACCGGGCTCGTGACCAGCGCCGCCGTCGTCTCGATCGGCGGGGCGGCGGTGGCCGGCATCGCGATCTGGAGTCCCCAGCTCGGCCACGAGGACGGGAACCGCCCCTCCCTGGGCGGGACGCCCGTGCCCGCGGACCAGCGGGCCGCGCTCGGCGTGCTCCGCCGCGAGCAGGTCGCGGCCGACCGCAGTGCGGTCGCCCAGCGGGCGCTGGTCTCCTTCACCCGCCAGTACCAGGGGATCCGCCCGGACGCTGTGCGCGTCGTGCACCGGATCGGCGCCACCGACGGGATCGCGCTCGTCTCCGTCGCCGACCTGGAACAGCGGGCCGGCGACGCGCGCACCCCCGCCGCCCGTGACGCGCTCTGTGCCTACACCGCGACGGGCGCCGACGCCCAGAACGCCGCGTGCTTCTCGCTCGCCGACGTCCGGCAGGGTCGCGCGACCCAGCGGCTCGGCGACCTCTCCTGGGGCCTCGTCCCCGACGGCGTCGCCTCCGTCGTCGTCCACCGTCGCGACGGCTCGCCCAGCCGGATCCCGGTGGCGTCCAACGTCTTCACCACCGACGGCACGACGATCGATCCCGCGCGCCCGGAGGTCGAGTGGCTCGGCGCCGACGGCGCCGCGATCGAACCGGCGGGCGGGGCCCGGATGACCCTGCCCGTCGGGCAGGACGCACCCGCCGAGGCCCTGAAGGGCTTCCACGACTGCGGGGCCGACGGCGGCATCGTCCCCGAGGACGTGGCCTGCGGAGCCGACGCGCGTCGGTGGCGCCCCAAGGCCGGGCAGCTGGTCCCCGAGCGGGCCCCGAAGGCGCCGTAGCGCCGAGGCCCGGCGGAGCGCGAGGCACGCCGTTCCGCCCCGCCTCGCGCCGCCCTCGTCCGAGCGCGGGACCGCTGTCCCCGGTCGGCGGCGCCCTCAGACCGCCGCCCCGCCCCCGGCCGCCCGCAGCTCGGTCCAGTCGAGGTCGAAGACGTCCGGGTCCGCCGCGCCCCACCAGCGGCCCCAGTCGCCGTCGGCGCCGCGGAGCAGCGCGCCGTCCTCCAGCGGGACGTAGAGCTCGCCCAGGTTCTGGGACGACTCGACCGAGACCCGGCGGCGCAGCTGCGAACGACGCAGGTCCTTCGGATCGGTGACCCCCATGGCGGCCATGATCCGCAGGGCGCTCTGGACGGTCGCCTGCTGGTACCGCGTCACGCGCGGGGCCTTGTCGGAGACGACGAGGGAGCGGAACCGCTTCGGGTCCTGCGTCGCGACGCCCGACGGGCACGTGTTGGTGTGGCAGCGCTCGGCCTGGATGCAGCCGAGCGCGAACATCATCGAGCGGGCGGCGTTCAGGAAGTCCGCCCCCTGGATCAGGCGCTTGACGATGTCCGCGCCGGTGGCGACCTTGCCGCTCGCCCCGAGGCTGATCCGGTCGCGCAGGCCGCAGCCGACGAGCGCGTCGCCGACGAACATCAGGCCCTCGGTCAGCGGCAGGCCGACGTGGTCCTCGAACTCCAGGGGCGCCGCGCCCGTCCCGCCCTCGGCGCCGTCGACGATGATGAAGTCCGGCGTGATCCCGGTCTCGACCATCGCCTTGCAGACGGCCAGGAACTGCACCCGCGAGCCGACGCAGAACTTGAAGCCGACGGGCTTGCCGGCCGCGAGCTCGCGCATCCGGCCGAGGAACGTCACGAGCTCCCGGGGCGTCGAGTAGACGCGGTGGCCGGGCGGCGAGGTGACGGTCTGCCCCTGGGGCACCTCACGGGCGGCGGCGATCTCCGCGGTCACCTTGCCGCCCGGCAGCACGCCGCCGATGCCGGGCTTCGCGCCCTGCGACACCTTCAGCGAGACCATCTTCACCTGCTCGCGGGCGGCCTGCTCGGCGAACCGCTCGGGGTCGAAGTCGCCGTCCTTCGTGCGGCAGCCGAAGTAGCCGGTGCCGATCTCCCAGACGAGGTCGCCGCCGGGCCCCAGGTGGTACTCGGAGAGCCCGCCCTCCCCCGTGTCGTGCGCGAAGCCGCCCTCGCGGGCGCCGGTGTTGAGCGCCAGGATCGCGGGCTTCGACAGCGCGCCGAAGCTCATCGCCGAGACGTTCAGGAGCGCCATCTCGTACGGGTGCGCGCAGTCGGGCCCGCCGACCCGCACCCGCGGCGGCGGCGCGTCGGCCGGCGGGGGCGTCGCGGGCGCCATCGAGTGCACGAGGTACTCGCGACCGACGACGTCGAGGTCCAGCTCGGTGCCGAACGGCGACTCGGCCTCGTCGCCCTTCGCCCGCTCGTAGACGATCGAGCGGGTGTCGCGGTCGAACGGTCGGCCGTCGGTGTCGCTCTCGACGAAGTACTGCTGGAGCTCGGGCCGGAGCGCCTCGGCGATCCACCGGCCGTGCCCGACGATCGGGTACGTCCGCAGCACCACGTGCCGGGTCTGCAGCAGGTCGTAGGCCGCCAGCGCCGTGAGCGCCAGCAGCGGGACGGCCGCCCACCACCAGCCCGCGGAGGCCAGGAGCGCGAGCGCGGTGGCCGCGATCCCGAGGACGGCGACGAGGACGGCCGGGAGGAAGCGCGACATGCAGGACGGATACTCCTCCCGGACGACGACGGATCACCCGGCGCGAAGTAGCGTGCAGCGCGATGTCCCTCGTGCCCCGCCCCCCGCTGCACGAGGCCGGCCTGCTGACCGCCGTGGCGGCGGTGCTGCTGACCAACGGCATGATCAAGCAGGACCACGCGCCGTCGGTGCTCGCGGTGCTCGCCGTCGCCGCGACGCTCGGCGTCCTCGCCGCCCGCCACCGCGCGCCGCTGAGCATGGTCCCCGCCATGTGCCTCGCGATCGCGGCGTGCCTGGCGACGCTGGACGCAGGCGAGACCGTCGTCGTCCCGGGCGCCGTCGCCGCCTACGCCGCCGCGGCCTACGGCGACCGGCGCCGGGCGCCGTGGCTGATCGCGTTCCTCGTCCCGGTCGTGCTCCTGCTCGTGATCGGGTTCTCCGACGCTCCGGGCAACCGGATCCCGCTCGACCGGATCGCCATCAACATCGGCGTCACCGTGGCCGCGCTGTTGCTCGGGGACGCGATCCGGGCGCGGCGGAGCGCACGGCGCGCCGAGGCCGCCCGGCGCGACCAGGAGGAGCGGGAGCGCGAGCACGACGCCCGCCGCCGGCTGGCCGAGGAGCGCCTGATGATCGCCCGCGACGTCCACGACGTCGTCGCCCACTCGATCGTCGCGATCAACGTGCAGGCCGGCGTCGCCGCCCACCTGCTGCGCACGCGCCCCGAGCACGCGGAGGCGGCGCTCCTGGAGATCAAGCGCGTCTCCGGCGCCGCGCTGACCGACCTGCGCGCGACGCTCGGCCTCCTGCGCACCGACGACGACCCGGACGGCACGCCCCTGCGGCCGACCGACCCGCTCGGCCGCCTCGACGGCCTGGCCGACCCGCTGCGGGCCGCCGGGCTGACGGTGGACGTCGCGGTGCAGGGCGACGTCGCGGCCGTGCCCGTCGCGGTCGGCACCGCCGCGTTCCGCATCGTCCAGGAGGCCCTGACGAACGTCCTGCGGCACGCCGGCGCGGGCGGGGCGGCGGTCCGGGTGGCGGTGGGCGACGACGCGGTGTCGGTGGTGGTGACCGACGACGGGGCGGGAGGCGCGACCGGCCCGCAGGGCGGCAGCGGCTCCGGCCTGCGCGGCATGCACGAGCGCGAGTCTTCGGCTACGACGCCACCGCCGGCGTCGTCGAGGACTGGATGTACGACAAGGTCACCGAGCGCTACGTCAACGACCCGGACGTCCGCGCGTTC
>NZ_JBFAPC010000067.1:0-29274 GCF_040675535.1 Patulibacter sp. NPDC049589
GTGCCGACGTTGAGCAGCGTGTTCGGGCTGGTCGGCTCCTCCGGCAGGCGGGAGTCGCTGATGATGCTGCCGCCGCCGACCATCGTGGTGGTCAGCTCGTTGAGCCGGCCGGTCAGCGAGTTCAGCTGGTTCTGCGAGTTGTTCCGCAGGCTGAGCAGGTTGCTCTCGGTGGAGCTGCCCTTGCGGGCCCCGGCCAGCTTCGCGTTGATCCCGGTGAGCGTCGTGGTCAGCTGCTTCACCTTGAGGTTCAGCGACTGGATCTGCTTGTCCAACTGGGCCCGAGCGGTCTCCTCCCGGTTGCGCAGGTATGCCTCGGCGAACGCGTGCGACCCGGCCTGGGCACCCGCGGGCGTCTCCGCCTTGAAGGTGATCACCAGGACCGTGGTGTTCGCCGGCACCTGCACCGACACCGAGCGGGCCAGCTCGATCGGGGACACGTCGGACCGCATCAGCGCGGCCGCCTTGGCGGCGACCGCGCCGGAGCCGACCAGCTGCGCCTCGGTGTCCAGGTTCACCGCGCCCTTGGTCCGGCCGCCCTGCGCGTTGGTGTCCTGGTCGACGGATTGCACGAGCACCGAGGCCGATGCCTCGTAGACCTTCGGCATGGTCTGGGCCAGGACCGCGCCGGCGCCGACGACGTCGTGGGCGGCGTGCTCGACCCGCTTGCCGTCGGCGTCGCGCAGGCGCTCCGCCAGGGTCCGCATCACGTAGAGCGCGGCGTCCGGCACGGTCGTGACGTAGGTGAGGAAGTCCGCGGGGGTGATCGCCAGGGCCTCCACGGCGTCGAGCGCCGTGATGGTGGCCGAGCGGACCTCGCCGTCGATGGCGGACTGCTCGCCGACCAGGTCGCCCGGGCCGCGGAGCGCGAGCATCACGTCGCGGCCCTCGGGGGTCACGCGCGTGAGCTTCACGTGGCCGGAGACGATCACGAAGACGCGGTCGCCGACCTGGCCGGTGTGGGCCAGCGCGCCACCGCGGGGGAAGCGCCGGGGCGTCGCGCGTCGCCGCAGCTCGCGGCGCTGCTCCTCCTGGAGCGCGTCGAGGAACGTGGCGCCGTGCGCTGGCGGGGATGATCGCGCTTGCGGAAGGGGGGCCACGGTCCGGGAGCGTACCGCGCAGACAGGCGTACGGACGCGTTTTCGGGGCAGGCGCGCACGTTCGGGACCCGGTCGGGACCGCGGACCGCGCCCGAGCTCCGCCGTCCGCCACCATGGGGTCGTGCGCGCCTCCACCCGCTCCGCCGTCCCGCCGTTCGCGGTGATGGAGATCCTGGACGCCGTCCAGCGTCGCCGCGACACCGGCGCCGAGGTGTTCTCGCTCTGCGCCGGCGAGCCCGGCGGGGGCGCCCCGACCGACGTCCGGGAGCGCGCCGCGGAGCTGCTCGCGCAGGACGTCCCGCTCGGCTACACCGGATCGCTGGGGCTGCCGTCCCTGCGGCGGGCGGTCGCCGACCACTACGGCCGCTGGTACGGGCTGGACGTCGATCCGGCGCGGGTCGCGATCACGACCGGGTCCTCCGGCGCGTTCGTCCTCGCGTTCCTCGCGGCGTTCGAGCCCGGCGACCGCGTCGCGCTGGCCCGCCCGGGGTATCCCGCCTACCGCAACATCCTCACGGCGCTCGGCTGCGAGGTCGTCGAGCTGCCCTGCGGCGCGGCCGAGCGCTACCAGCCCACTCCCGAGCGCCTGGACGAGGCGGTCCGCGAGCACGGGCCCCTCGCCGGCCTGGTGCTGGCGTCGCCCGCGAACCCGACGGGCACGATGGTGGACGACGCCGAGCTCTCCGCCCTGCACGCCTGGTGCGACGCGCACGACACCCGCCTGATCAGCGACGAGATCTACCACGGGATCGTGGCCGGCACCCGCGACCAGCACTGCGCCTGGGAGCACGGGTCGTCGTCGGTGATCGTCTCGTCGTTCTCGAAGTACTGGGGCATGACCGGCTGGCGGCTCGGCTGGGCGCTCCTGCCCGAGGACCTGACGGGCCCGGTCGACGCGCTCGCCGGCAACCTGGCGCTCTGCCCGCCGACGCTGGCCCAGCACGCGGCGCTGCAGGCGTTCACCGCCGGCTCGTACGCCGAGTGCGACGCCGCGGCCGCCCGCTACCGCGACCACCGCGCGCTCCTGCTGGGCCGGCTGCCGGCGCTGGGCTGGGGCGCGACCGCGCCGGCCGACGGCGCCTTCTACCTCTACGCCGACATCACCGAGCGGATCCGGGCGTCGGGCGACGCGGACGCGGTCGCCTGGTGCGCGCGGCTGCTGGCGGACACCGGCGTGGCCCTCACGCCGGGGACGGACTTCGACGCCGTCGACGGCGCGCAGTGGGTGCGCCTGTCCTACGCGACGGACACGGCGACGCTGGAGGCGGGGCTCGAGCGGCTCGCCGCCTGGGGGTGAGGGGGCCGGCGGGCGCCGTCGGGCGGACGGCATCGGGCCTGGTGGTGGCGGCGAGGGGGCGCGGGACCGCGGCCCAGTGCGGTCAGCGCGACCCGACGACCCGGACCCGGCCGTCGGTGTCGATCTCGATCTCGTCCCACGACTCCGTGCCGAGCAGCCACTCCAGCGCGCGGCGCCGCTCGGCGATCGCGCGCGGGACGACGTCGCGGGGCAGGGGACCGGTGGAGCCCCCGACCTCGTGTTCCTGCACCGCCCGGTGCGCGCAGGTGAGGACGTCGAGGCGGGCGAGCAGCTCGCCCTGGTCCCGGAGCGCGAGCTCCGTCGGCGCCCCGGCGGCCGCGGCGGGGCCCACGGGCGCGAAGACCTCCGGCGGCACGCGGCTGAACCCGGTCGGCAGCAGGTCGGGGAGCAGCCCGAGCGCCCAGCCGAGCGCGTGCAGGCCCTCGACGCGCCGGGCGATGCTGATCCGGTGCGACTGGATCTCGGCCTCCCGCTCGGGGTGCTGAATCAGCAGCGTGAGGAACTGCCGCTCGCCCGGGGTCAGCCACGGGCCGAGCCCGCGCTGCTTCAGCGACGTGGCGACGTCGAGCACCTTGGCGCCGTGCACGGCGTGGAGGACGCCCATCAGCGCCCGGACGCGGTCGACCGCGTCCTCGGCGGTGCGGCGCCGCCCGGCGTAGGCGTCGAGCACCGTCGGCACCCGCTCGGGCACGGGGGCGAGGCCGACGTGCGCGAGCTCGGCCAGGGACCGCCGGCGCACGGCCCGCGGGTCGAGCTCCTGCAGCGCGAGCTTGCGGTCGACGATCCGGGTCACGAGACCGTCGATCGTCGCCGCGTCGGCCACGTCGGCGTCGTCGATCGAGCCGCCGAGCAGGTCGGCCTGCTCCCGCAGGGCGGAGACGACGCCGTCGAGCGCATCCGGATCGTCAGGCCGCTCCCGCAGGCTGCTCACGGCGGCACAGTGCCCGAGGGCCGACTCGACCTCGCGGACGAGCCCGTCGGTGCCGGTTCGGCGTGTTCGGAGCCGCAACATCGCGCGACCGTAGCGCCGGGGGAGCGCCGCCACCAGCGGTGACGGACGTCCTGCAGAACGGCGAAAGGCCCGCTGTGCGGGCCTTTCGGGATGCCGGAGGAGGGACTTGAACCCCCGACACGCGGATTATGATTCCGCTGCTCTAACCGACTGAGCTACTCCGGCGGGGCCGCGGAGTCTAGCGAGCCTTTGCGACGGACGACGGGTGACGGGTTCCGGGACGTCCTGGAGGCCACGGTGCGCTGGAGGAGGTCGGCCACGCCGGCGTCCAGGTGCCGGACCGCGCCGTGGCGTCCGGTGGCCAGGACGACGTCGAACGTGGCCAGGTCCGCGCGCCGTTGGAAGGGCTGGTCGCGGACGTCCACGTGCTGCGCGCGGCGGGCCAGCGACAGCAGGGTCGTCCGGGCGAGGAGCTGGTGGCGGACGGCCAGCGTCTCGGGGCCCAGCGACCAGCCGGCGCCGCGGAAGCGGGCGTCGCCGAGGGCGAGCCCCAGGGGCGGGATGAGGATCGCCGCGAGGCTCCACGCGCCGGGCAGGGCGACCGCCGCGGCGACGGTCGGGACGACGGACAGCAGCACCGGGATCGTCCAGTAGCGCCGGCGGGCGCGGGGCGGGGGAGGCGTCAGCGGGCCGGCGGGCCAGGGGACCTCGGGCAGCATCCGCTCGAGCAGCGCCGGCAGGTCGCGGCGGTGGACGAGCGGGACGAGCGTCCGCGTGATCTCGTCGTCCCCGCGGTAGCCGGCGACCTCGACCTGCACGGTCGCGTAGCCGAGCGGCCGCCGCAGGAGGCCCTCGACGATCCGGACGCCGTGGATGCGGTCCAGCGGGATCGTGCCGGTGCGCTCGGTGATCAGGCCGCGGCGGACGCGCAGGCGCCGCTCGTCGCGGACCACCGTGAACTCGGCGAACGCCAGCACGGTGCCGACGACGGAGACGGCCGCGGCGAACAGGATCCCGACGACCACGAGCACGACGATCGTCATCGCGTCGGCGCCGGAGAGCTCGTCGCCGACGCGGTCGGTGACGCTGTCGGGCACGGCGTCGCCGAGCTGCGAGAAGAGGGACGCGACGAGGACGCCGACGAGGCCGAGCTGCGGGCCCGTGAGAGCGGCGATCACGAGCTGACGGCCGGTCGCGGCGTAGACCGGGGGCGGGCCGGGAGCCGGCGGGGCGAACGCCGGGCGGGGCTGCGTCGGGGCCTGCGGCTCGGGGGCGGTGGCGGTCCGCGCCGCGTGCCCGAGCGCCGCCCGCAGCCGCTCGGCCTCCTCGTACGTGAGGGCGTCGAGCTTCAGCTCCGCGTGCTTGCCGCCGCCGGCGGTCTGGACCTCGAGCGACACGAGGCCAAACGCCCGCTGGACCAGGCCGCGGCTGGTGTCGAGCGCCGAGATCCGCGACGCGGGGACGACGCGCTCGCGGCGGGCGAGGATGCCCGAGCGCAGCCGCAGACCGCCGTCGACGACGGCGTACTTCGTCACCCGCCACTCGGCGATCCGCAGCAGGATCACGAGCACGACGAGGACCACGCCGGCGGGCAGGGCCCATTCGCGGAGGCCGACGGCGAGTCCGATGAGCGCGGGGACGAGGCCGCGCAGGACGGCGACGGTCCGGGTCAGGACCCAGGCGGGGTGCAGGCGGCGCTCGTCCTCCGGTCTGAGGTCGGCGGCGCCGTCGTCGGACGGCGGCCCCTCGCCCTCAGAGGTCATCCGGCACCCGGGCGAGGACGGAGACCTGGCGGCGGATCCGCTCGGCCTCGTCGCGGTCCAGCGCCGGGATCGTCACCGAGCCCGCGGCGGTGTGGAGCTCGATCTCAGCGAGGCCCATCCGCGTGGACAGGGGACCGCGGTGCAGGTCGACGTGCTGGACGCGGACCATCGGCACGACGGTGCGGGTGACGATCACGAGGCCCTCGTGCAGGTCGACCTCCTCCTCGCCGATCGCGTACCACCAGATCCGCCGCCGGACGCGGGGGACGACGGCGATCACGGCCGCCGCCGCGAGCCACGCCGCGAGGACTCCGGCGGTCTGGATCCAGCTGGGGAGGTCGATGACGGCCAGCGCGACCGTCGCGACCAGCGCCGCCGGGACCAGGTACATCGCCAGCAGCGCCCGCCAGTACGGGACCGCGCGGGCCGAGAGCTGGCGACGGCCGTCGTCGCCGGGCAGCGGCGGACGGTCGGCCCCGGGGACGGGCGCGGACATGCGCCGGACCTTAGGCCGTAGCCCGGCGCGACGTGAGCTAGCGTCCGCCGCAATGCCCGGAGCCCCCGACCCGACGCCGCCCACCGCCGCCCCCGCCGGGCGGACGCTCGTCGCGGTCCCGAACGTCAGCGAGGGGCGGGACCCCGCGGCGATCGAGGCGATCGGGCGGGCCTACGCCGGCTCGGGCGCCGCGCGCGTCCTGGACGTCCACACCGACCCGGACCACCACCGCACGGTCCACACCCTCGCCGGCGCCCCAGGCACGCTCGCCGACGCGCTGGCCGCCGGCGCCGAGGAGGCGATCCGCCGGATCGACCTGCGCAGCCCGCGCGGCATCCACCCGCACGTCGGCGCGCTCGACGTCTGCCCGGTCGTCTTCCTCGACGAGCACCGGCGCGGCGCGGCGATCCTCGAGGCCCTCGCCGCGGGCGACGCGCTCGGCCGGCTCGGGCTGCCGGTGTTCCTCTACGGCGAGCTCGGCGACGGGCGGACGCGCGCGGACGTCCGCCGCGGCGGCGTCGCGGCACTGGCGGAGCGGATGGCGTCGGGCGAGCTGCGGGCGGACTTCGGGCCCGCCGTGCCGCACCCGACGGCCGGCGCGGTCCTCGTCGCCGCCCGGCCGCCGCTGCTCGCCTTCAACGTCGAGCTCGCGCCGCCGGCCACGGTCGAGCACGCCCGCGCGATCGCGGCCGCGGTGCGCGAGGGCGGCGCCGACGGCCTGCCGGGCGTCCGTGCGATCGGCCTGGGACTCGAGCACGCCGAGGGCCTCGCGGCCGGCGGCGCGGTCGTCGCCCAGGTCTCCTGCAACGTCGAGGACCACCGGGCGGTGCCGCTCGCCACGCTCGTCCGCGCGATCGCCCGGCACGCGCCGATCGCGGCCTGCGAGGTCGTCGGCCTGCCCCCGGCCGCGGCGTTCGACGACTTCCCCGAGCAGCTCCTCGTCCGCCACCGGCGGACGATCGAGGACGCGATCGCCGCCGGCTGACCGGCGGCGCCGCCCCGGCGGCCGGCCGCAGGCCACCGTCGGCCGCGGCCGACGATCCGCCTCGAGTGCGTCCCGCTCAGCCCTGCACGATGAACGGCTTGATCGCCGTCAGGACGTCGGCCTGCTTCGACGCCACGTCGAACGCCTGCGGGGACGGGTCCTTCTCGCGCAGCAGCCGGATGAGCGCCGCGTGGCGGCCCTCGACCTGGACGATCGAGCCGGCCGCGGCCTTGACCTCGGTGACGCTCAGCAGCGGCGCGGCGCCGTTGTAGGCGCTGACGCCGGTGTCCTCCAGCGTGTTGGCAGTCTTCAGGAACGTGTCCTGGCTGGCGTAGGACGCGGAGAAGTCGAACTTCGGGCGCTGCGCCTTCGTCCCGCCGAGCTGCTCGACCGTCTGGATCAGCGCGTCGACGTGGGCGTCCTCGTCCTTCTGGATCTGCGTGACGAGCTTCTTGACGTCGTCGCTGAGGCCCTGGACCTCCTTCAGGCCGCGCTCGTAGTAGGTGGACTCGAGGTACTCGAGGACGAGCGCGAAGTTCAGGACGATGATGTCCGTCTTCTCGTTGCCCTCGCTCGCGGCGTCGCTGCTCTGGGCGAACGCGGTGCGGACGGCGGGGGAGACGGCGGCGGCGCCGTAGACGCCGCCGGCGAGCAGGGCCGAGCGCAGCAGGAAGGTGCTGCGCGAGTGGCCCTCGACGCCGATGGCGGCGAGCTCGGCGGAGGTCTCGTCGGGCGTGGTGGTGCGGGTCATGGCGATGGCTCCGGTCGGCCTAGGCGAGGAAGGGCTGGATGCGCTTGAGGACCTGTTTCATGCTCAGCGGCGTGGCGAAGGCCCCGTCGGGGAGCGATCCGGACAGTCCGCCGTCGCCGACGAGCGGCAGCCCGGCGGCCTGGTTCAGCGCGGCGGCGTGGCGGGCCTCGACGGTGTGGATCGAGAGCGCGGCGGCGAGGATCTCCTCGTCCTTGATCCGCGGCGCCTGGCCGAGGTAGGCGGCGGCGCCGAGGTTCTCGACCGTGGCGGCGGTCTGGAGGATCTTGTCGGGGCCGGCGCCGAGCACGCTCTCGAAGTTCGTCTTCGGCTTGCCCGCGGGCTTGCCGAGCGACTTCGCGGTCTTCAGCAGCGCCTCGACGTGCTCCTGCTCCTGCTCGCCGAACTCCTTGGCGAGGTCGGCGATCTTCCGGTCCTTGATCACGCCGGAGGCGATCACCTGCGCGTAGAAGTCCGCCTCCAGGTACTCGAGCGTCAGCGCGTAGTTGACGATCTGCAGGTCGCCCTTGCCGGGGATCGCCGCGTTCTCCTTCGTGGCCGCCTTGTTCGGCAGGTCCTCAGGGGACGCGGACGTGGTGGCGTCCGAGGTGTCGGTCGTGTCGTCGTCGCCGCAGGCCGACAGCACGACGGCGAGCGCGCCCGCGCCGCCGAGGCCGAGCCCGCGCAGCAGGCTCCGGCGCGACGACTGGTCGTCGGGGTGGTCGGACGCGTCGACGGGACGCGGTGCTTCCAGGGATTCGGGCACGGAGGCCTCCTTCTGGGGGACCCGCGGCGCGTACCCCGCACCGTGACGGCCGACACGGTTCTGCGGGAGGACCTGACCCAGGGGGGAGACGTCCCCCTCGCAGGTGGGACGGCCTACTCAGCTGCGGTTGAGCGCCCCGCGCCGCGGCGCCGGCCGGCCGACCAGCGCGACCTCACCCGCGACCGTGCGCCGCATCAGCGCCCGGGTGCGCGCCGGGTCACCGCCCGTGACCGCCAGCGCCCACATGAGCTTGACCGTTGCGGTCGAGGTCAGGACGCCGGGCAGGAAGCCGATCCCCGACGCCGTCAGGGTCGGCAGCGACGGGTAGTACGAGCCCGCGGCGTCCGGAGCGGCGGCGACGGTGCCGGCGACGACGCCCCCGCGGGCGGTCACGTGCTCGGCCAGCCGCGACAGGGACGCGTCGTCGTCGCCCGTCGGACCGGTGGCGCACGGGTAGAGCTCGACGACGAGGCCCTGGAGCCCGCCGCCGTCGACCGCCATCTCGAGCGCGGCGACCGGCAGGCCGGGATGGACGCGCAGCTCCAGGACCCGCGGATCGAAGCGGGCGACGGTCGGATGCTCCGTCACGCCGATCGCGGCGCCGGCGCGCGTCGCGGCCCGCCCGTTGACCGGCACGGTCCCGTCGACCGCGCCGGCCGGACCCGACGGTCCGGCGACGGGGGCGGTCCCCAGCGGCTGGGGGAGCGGCCACGGCACCAGCCGCCGCAGCCGGCCGTGCTCGACGACCGCGACCGGACCGCCGTTGGGCGAGACGAACGCCCGGCCCGACGCCCGCTCCTTGCGCACGCGGGTCCCGAGGTGGACGAACGCGTCGCCGTCCGCGTCCCCGGCGAACACCAGGTAGACCCCGGCCGGCAGGGTCCGCAGGGCGATCAGCGCGGCGCGGACGTTGTTCGGCGCGTCGCTCTCGGGATGGTCCGGCGGCAGGTTGCTGCCGGTCAGGACGATCGGCATGCCGAGGTCGGCGAGCGCGAAGGACAGCGCCGCGGCGAGGTAGGCCATCGTGTCGGACCCGTGCAGGACGCAGATCGCGTCGACGCCGCGGGAGGCGAGCTTGCGGCACGACGCCGCGATCGCCTCCCAGTCGCCGGGTCGCGCCTCCTCGGAGTGCAGCTCCACCGGGCGCTCGATCGACAGCTGGTGGGCCCCGAAGGAGGCCAGCGGACCGCCCAGCCAGCCGGGCATCCCGCCGGCGTTGGGGCCCCGCACGAGCTTGACCACGTCGGCGTCGCCCGGGTTGGTCGAGCCGATCGTCCCTCCGGTCAGGACGAGGCCCAGGCGCGATCGCGACATCCGATCCAACATACGCGAGCCGCTCCGCCGGTCGGCCGGTGCCGGGCGCGGTGGGCGCTCGACGGGCGATCCGCGGCGACCGGCTCCGGGTGGCGGGCCCCGCACGTATACCCTGGACCGTTCAGATGGCCCGCAAGACCAAGCGCAAGACGAAGCACCGCGGCAACGCGGCCGGGATGATCGAGGTCCGCGGCGTCACGCACGCGCGGTCCGGTGGCGGTGGGTCGACGTCGCGCGGCGGCCGCAACGCCGATCCACGGCTGCGCGAGCCCTCGTGGCGCTCCGCGTTCATCCGCGCGCTGTTCGCGGCCGGCATCTTCGCCGTCGTGATGCTCGCGGTGCTGAAGGGGAGCCCCGCCGGCGTGCTCGTCACGACGGTGCTGCTGCTCGGCGTCTACACGCCGTTCGGCTTCTACTTCGACCGCTGGATGTACCGCCGCCGCCTGGCGCAGAACGCGGCCGCCGCCGCGAAGCCCAAGCGCTGAGCCGCCCGAACCCGCCCGCGAAGGGAAGGACCCCCATGGACGTCCGCATGTACACCGTCGGGATGATCCAGGAGAACTGCTTCCTGGTCAGCCGGAAGGGCGGCACCGAGGCCGTCATCGTCGATCCCGGCGACGACGCCCCGAAGCTGCTCGCCGCGATCGAGGAGCACGGCCTGACGCTCGTCGGGATCCTCATCACGCACACGCACTTCGACCACATCGGCGCGGTCGCGGACCTGCACGACGCCACGGGTGCCGAGGTCTGGTGCCCCGAGGGCGAGCTCGAGACGCTGCACGACCCCAACGCGGTGATGCGCTGGGAGGGCTTCGGCCCGTTCCGCGGCTACGACGCCGAGCATCCCGTGAAGGGCGGCGACGTGGTCTCGCTCGCCGGCTTCGACTTCCAGGTCGTCTCGACGCCCGGCCACAGCCCGGACCACGTCACCTACGCGCTGCCGGACGAGGGCGCGCTGTTCTCGGGCGACGTCCTCTTCCAGGGCTCGATCGGCCGCACCGACCTGCCGGGCGCCGACCACGCGACGCTGATGCGCTCGATCGCGACGCTGCTGGAGCGGTTCGACGACGCCACGACCGTCTGCCCGGGCCACATGGGCCCGACGACGCTCGGCCAGGAGCGGCGGACCAACCCGTTCATCCTCGACATGCTGCAGAACGGCGCCTGATGGCGGCTCCGAACGACGATCCGGGCACGTCGACGGCCGCCGCGAAGGGCGGCAGCGCCAAGCCCCGCGGGAAGGGCGGCGGCAAGGCGCAGAAGCTCGTCGCGCCGCGCGGCACCCACGACGTCCTGCCGGACGAGACCGCCCGCCGTCGGCGGATCGAGGATGTCGCGACCCTGGTGCTCGAAGGCGCCGGCTACCGCCGCATCGAGACCCCGATCTTCGAGGACACCGACCTCTTCGCTCGCGGCGTCGGCGGGTCGACCGACGTCGTGCAGAAGGAGATGTACACCTTCGAGGACCGCGGCGACCGCTCGCTGACGCTGCGTCCCGAGGGCACCGCCGGCGTCGTCCGGGCGTACCTCGAGCACGGCATGCACAAGCTGCCGCAGCCGGTGAAGCTCTGGTACTGGGGCCCGTTCTTCCGCTACGAGCGCGCCCAGAAGGGCCGCCAGCGGCAGTTCTGGCAGCTCGGCATCGAGTCGCTCGGCTCCGACGATCCGTCGGTCGACGCCGAAGGCATCGTCCTGCTGCACCGCATCCTCCAGGACCTCGGCGTCCCCGGCCTGCGGCTGCGGCTCGGGTCGCTCGGCACCCCCGCCGGCCGCGCGGGCTACCGCGAGACGCTCGTCGCCTACCTCCGCGAGCACGAGGACCGCCTGTCGGACGAGGTCCGCGAGCGCATCGACCTCAACCCGCTGCGCGCCTTCGACTCCGACCACCCGGGGACCACGGAGGTCATGCAGGGCGCGCCGCTGCTGCTCGACCACCTGCCCGCCGAGGACACCGAGCACTTCCACGAGGTCCGCGCGCTGCTCGACGGCGCCGGGGTGACCTACGAGGTCGACCCGACCCTCGTCCGCGGCCTGGACTACTACTCGCGCACGCTCTTCGAGTTCACCTCCGACGCGCTGGGCGCCCAGTCCGGCGTCGGCGGCGGCGGCCGCTACGACGGCCTCGCCGAGCTGATCGGCGGACCGGCGACGCCCGGCTTCGGCTGGGGCGCCGGCATCGAGCGGATCCTGCTGGCCCAGGCCGCCGGTCACCCGGACGATCCGGACCACCCGGAGCCCGGCCACGACGCCGAGCCGGAGGGCCTGAACGCCGCCGACCTCTACGTCGCCTGGACCGAGGGCCACCGCCGCGCGGCGTTCGACCTCGCCGACGCCGCCGCCCGCGAGGGCCTGGCCGTCCGCCTGGACCAGGCGCCGGGGCGGGGCCTGAAGGGCCAGATCCGTCGCGCGGAGCGTTCCGGAGCGCGTACGATCATCGTCGTGGACGACGAAGGCATCAGGGTCGACCGGGCTCCCGGCGGCAGGGCGAGCGGGCTGACGGTCGCGGACGCACTGGCGGCCGCGCGGGTCTAGGAGGGGATGGCGGGGCGTCGATGCGACCCGCTACGGTCCCCACGCAGCGAGCCGAAGTACCGGCTCCCGCACCATGTGGACCGCGCGATCGACCGCGAGGAAGGCTGGCGCGCCCTGCTGGCGGTGGCCGCGACGCGTAGCCAGAATCCGGTGCTGGTCCGGGAGCACGACGCCTCGCCACGGGAGTCGTTCGGTCGGGTCGCCGTCGAACCGGTGCGTTCGGGCGACCCGGATCGCCTGATCGTCAGCGTTGACGGCACCGAGCAGTTCGCGGCCGAATGGAGCGACCTCGCGGGCGGGTGGCTCGAAACGTTGGACGGCGCCGACTACTTCTGGCTCGACCTCGACTTCGGGTGGGGCGTCGTCATGATCGGCGACGAGGTCCTGGGGCACAGGGACGCACCCCCGGCCGCGAGGTCCTGGACCGCGAGGCCGCGTTCCCTCGATGCGGAGGATGCGATCTCGCTGCTCGCCCACATCGCCGCCTCGCCGTCGTCGTCCCCCGTCTCGGTGACCTGGAGAGCGCGACAACGGCAAGGGCGTCTCTCGATCGACGACGACCTGTTCACGGTGACGATCAGGCTCGACGACCGGGTTCTCCTGCGGCGCTCCCGTTCGATGATGCACCGGGGGTGGGCGGACCTCCTCTCCGACGGCCGCCGGGCGCTGCGGTTCGACACCGGAGCACCGTGCGGCCCCCACAGCGGACAGCTGCTCACGGTCGTCTGGGGGACGCCCGAGTCGCTCACGTGAGGTCAGAAACCGTGGGGCATGCTGCGGACATGACGAGCCGGGTCGGACCGGAGGGTCAGATCGTCGTCCCGAAGGCGATCCGCGATCGCCTCGGCATCGCGCCCGGCGACGACGTCGTGGTCGAAGCGTTCGAGGGCGCCGCCAGGATCCGTCGCCTCCGGAAGGCGGACGAACTCCTCGGACTCTTGGGGCCCCCGTCGATTTCGAGGACCCCGCCGACGAACGACGTCACGAGCGGGCGCGGGACGGCCGGCGGCGCCCTGGCTGAACGACCCGTCGCGACGCCCGCCGGTACCCTCGGGCGTCATGCCTGCACCGGAGCCCGCCGCGTCGACCGAATCGTCTGCCGGCACGAAGAACGAGCGCATCGCCGCCCTGGTCCGCGACACCGTCGGTGCCGCTCCCGTTCACGCCAACCGCTACCGGTCGACCTGGGCCGGCCTGCTCGACGAGGACACCGTCGGCCAGGAGCCCCGCGTCGCCGGGTGGGTCCACCGCCGTCGCGACCACGGCGGGCTGATCTTCGTCGACCTGCGCGACCGCTCCGGCCTGCTGCAGGTCGTCTTCGATCCCGACACCTGCGGCCCCGAGATCTTCGCCGCGGCCGAGCGCCTGCGCTCCGAGCACGTGATCTCCGTCGCCGGCGAGCTCACCCGCCGCGGCCACGAGCACGTCAACCCGAAGATGGCGACGGGCGCCGTCGAGCTGCGCGCGTCGTCGCTTGACGTCCTGGCCGAGGCCGAGACGCCGCCGTTCCCGGTGGACGAGGACGGCCCGGTCGACGAGCTGCTGCGCCTGCAGCACCGCGTGATCGACCTCCGCCGCGAGCGCACCCGCGACGCGCTGCTGCTGCGCTCGCGCATCGTCCGCGCGATCCGCGACGCGATGGAGGACGAGGGCTTCCTCGACATCGAGACCCCGTACCTGACGCGCTCGACGCCGGAGGGCGCCCGCGACTTCCTCGTCCCCTCGCGCCTGCAGGCCGGCTCGTTCTACGCGCTGCCGCAGTCCCCGCAGCTCTTCAAGCAGCTGTTCATGGTCGCCGGCCTGGACCGCTACTACCAGGTGGTCCGCTGCTTCCGCGACGAGGACCTGCGCGCGGACCGCCAGCCGGAGTTCACCCAGCTGGACGCCGAGCTCTCCTTCGTCGACGAGGACGACGTCATCGCGATCTTCGAGCGCGTGATGTCCCGCGCGTTCGTCGCCGGCGGGCTCGACCTGCCCGAGCCCGCGTGGGAGCGCATGCCCTACGACGAGGCCGTCCTGCGCTACGGCAACGACCGCCCCGACCGGCGCTTCGGCCTCGAGATCCAGGAGCTCTCCGAGGCGCTGTCGACGACCGAGTTCAAGGTCTTCGCCGGCACCCTCGCCTCGGGCGGCGTCGTCCGCGGCATCAACGCCGGCGGCCTGACCGTCCCGCGCAAGCAGCTCGACGAGCTAACCGACATCGCGAAGAAGGCCGGCGCCGGCGGCCTCGTCTGGGGCTTCGTCGAGCCCGACGGCTCGTGGCGCTCGCCGATCGCGAAGTTCCTCACGCCCGAGGAGATCGAGGCGATCAAGACGACGCTCTCCGCGTCGCCCGGCGACCTGCTGCTGATCGTCGCCGACCAGGCCCCCGTCGCCGCGAACGTGCTCGGCGTCCTGCGCCTGGAGCTCGCCGATCGCTTCGCCTTGCGCGAGGACCGCAACGACGTCGTCTGGATCGTCGACTTCCCGATGTTCGAGGGCACCGCCGGCGACGGCACGAACCTCGGCGGCGGCCGCTGGGACGCCGTGCACCACCCGTTCACGCAGCCGTGCGCGCCCGGCGGCGCCCCGGTCTCGGCCGCGGACCTCGCCCCGGGCGGCACGTTCAACAACGACGAGACCACGCCGGGCGACCTGCACTCCCGCGCCTACGACCTCGTCGTCAACGGCTGGGAGGTCGGCGGCGGCTCGATCCGCGTCAACCGTCCCGACCAGCAGCGCGCGATCCTCGACCTGCTCGGGTTCTCCGCCGAGGAGGCCGACGAGCAGTTCGGGTTCCTGCTCGACGCCCTGAAGTCCGGCGCCCCACCCCACGGCGGCATCGCCTTCGGCGTCGACCGGCTGGCCGCCCTGTGCGCCGGCCGCGACTCGCTGCGCGACGTCATCGCCTTCCCGAAGACCTCCTCGGGCGGCGACCCGCTCACGGGCGCACCGGCGCCGGTCGACACGAAGCAGCTCGGCGACCTCGGGCTGCGCTCGACGATCGCCCTGCCGCAGGGCTGAGCCGGTCCGCGGGGACCGTCGCAGCCTGACCGGGTCGCGACGGAGCTCCGTGAGCCCGTCGGGCGACGTCGCATCGGGTTCGGTACCCGCTGGGTACGGAAGTCGACGACCGCCGACCGGGATGGCCGGCCGGGGTGACCGCGCATCGAGTTCGGTACCTCCTGGGTACGGAAGTCGACGACCGCCGACCGGGATGGCCGGCCGGGGTGACCGCGCATCGAGTTCGGTACCTCCTGGGTACCGAAGTCGCCGACCGCCGACCGGCGCTGGTTGGCCTGGCAGCCGCCCATCGAGTTCGGTACCTCCTGGGTACCGAAGTCGACGACGACCGCCGGCCGGCGCTGATGGGCCTGGCAGCCGCGCATCGGCTTCGGTACCTCCTGGGTACGGAACTCATCGCCCGCCGCCCGCCCGTCACCCGCCGCCCGCCGCCCGCCCATCGTCCCGCCGCCGCGAACGGGTCGTCCGTCGCACGACCCGAGCGCGCGACAGGCTGACCGTCGTCGGCGGCCGGGGCGGCTGCGACGATCGGTCCTCGGCGTCCCGCCCCGCGGGCACGCACCCGATCCGACCGAGGAGCCTCGATGATCGACCCCCTCTCCCGCTGGGCCCAGTACGGCGAGAAGCCCGACTACGCGGGGCTCCTGAGCTTCTCCGGCATGCCCTACACGGAGGATCCGGCCGAGCTCGCCGGGGTCGACGTGGCGATCGTCGGCGCGCCGACGGACGACCTCGTGTCGGACCGTCCGGGCGCGCGCTTCGGGCCGCGGGCGATCCGCGCGGCCAGCTGCCCGCCCGGCCCGCACCTCGAGGTCGGCGTCGACGCGTTCGCCGAGCTCGAGGTCGTCGACTTCGGCGACGCGCCGATCCTGCCGGCCGACCCGGCGCGCTCGCACGCCGCGATCGAGGCCACCGTCGGCCAGGTGCTGGCCGCCGGCGCGCTGCCGGTGATCCTCGGCGGCGACCACTCGATCGCCGAGCCCGACATCCGCGCCTGCGCCGCCAAGCACGGTCCCGTCGGCCTGATCCACTTCGACACGCACACGGACACGGGCAAGGAGGTCTTCGGAGTCGAGGTCTCCCACGGCACCCCGATGTACCGCCTCGTCGAGTCCGGGCACGTCGACGCCTCGCGCTACGTCCAGGTCGGCCTGCGCGGCTACTGGCCCGGCCAGGAGGAGTTCGACTGGCAGCGCGAGCGCGGCATCACGTCGCTGTTCATGCACGAGATCCGCGACCGCGGCATCAGGGCCGTGATCGCCGACGCCCTGGCCGCCGTGGGGGACGGTCCCGTCTTCCTCTCCGTCGACGTCGACGTGCTCGACCCGGCCTTCGCGCCCGGCACCGGCACGCCCGAGCCCGGCGGGATGACGTCCGCCGACCTCCTCTGGGCCTGCCGCACCGTCGCCGCCGGCGTCGACCTCGTCGGCATGGACGTCGTCGAGGTCCTCCCCGAGCGCGTCGGCTCCCGCGACGTCACGGCGCTGGTCGCCGAGCGCGTCGTGCGCGAGACCCTCACCGGCGTGGCGATGCGCCGGCGGGCCGCGGGGTCCTGACCCCGAGGGCGCCGGGTCCGGCGGATCGACCGGCGACTCCGTGCCCCGCCGGATCGACCGCGGACCGGCCCCTCCGGACCTCGGGGGCCCGCCACGGACCCCGTCCCCGGAACGACCGCGGGGCCCCGAAGGGCCCCGCGCACCGCAGGTCGGCCGGGCGCCGCCGGCATCCGTCAGGCGCCTCCCGCACGCGCCGGGACCGTCGGGACCTCAGCCCTTCTTCGGGGCCCGCACCGCGACCTTCGCGGTCGACGTCCGCAGCGTGCCCTTGGCGTCGCGGGCCTTCAGCGTCACCGTCGCGGAGAGGCTCCCGCGCCGCACGAGCCGCGCGTAGCCCGTCTTCGACAGCGAGAGCGTGATCGACACGGTCCTGCCCGCCGTGATCGAGAACGTCCTGGACGCGAGCGTCGTGGACCCGGAGCGCAGCGCGATCGTGCCCTTGCACCGCTTCGAGCCCTTCGTCACCCCGCAGCGGACGCGGACCGTGACCTTGCGCCTCGTGGTCGCCCGCACCGCGTTGTGCGAGATCACCGGCTTGAAGACCGCGACCGTCGGGGCGGGCTTCGCCGGCGTCGTCGGCGCCGGCGCGGGTGCCGGCGTCGTCGGGGTCGCCGGGAACGTCGGCGTCGTCGGCTCGGCCGGCGTCGTCGGCGTGACCGGGTCGGGGTCGAGCGGGTCGAACGCGAACACGAGGTTCCGGTCGCCGGGGTTGCACTTCTCGTTCGTGGTGAACGTGCTGCCCGTGACGCACCGGAACATGCTCGGGTTCGTCACGCTCGGGGCCTTGCGGACCTTCGTCGCCTGCTCGAAGGCGTAGCCGTCGGCCAGGAGCCGCGCCTCGCCGTAGGCCGGCCCGATGAACGTGACGCTCTGCGGGTTGCCACCCGAGGAGCCCGTGCCGTAGCCGGCGGGGACCGTCAGCACCGGGTAGCCGGCCCGGTCGGCGACGTTGACCAGCGCGTTGCCGCTCGGCACCACGATCACGTCGTAGTCGTCCGTCGTCGCCGGGGTCCCGTTGGTCAGGATCCCGTCGATCACGGCGGCGCTGGCCGCCTTGCCGGCGTCGCGGTTGGTCTCGTACGTCGCCTTCGTCGCCGGGTCCGTCAGGTCGACGGCCTGGGCCGTGGTCAGCTCCTCCTGCTGGAACTTCAGGCCCTCGGCCTCGTGGTCGTCGTTGTAGTCGATGATCTCCTGGAGCGACTTGGCGCCCGTGCCGGTGGTCCCGGCCAGGTAGGCGTTCAGGTCGCGCTTGAGCTCGGAGCGCGCGATGCTCGGCGTGCTCGGCGCGGTGAACGTCTTCGCGTCCGTGGTCGCGCCGAGGCCCTGCAGCGTCGTCAGGACGCCCGGGAACGGGACCGTGGTGCTCGCCACGTACGCCAGCCTGCGGCCGCTGAGCGCCGTCGGCGTCAGGCCCGCGAGGTAGTTCGGGACCGCCGGAGCGCCGGTGGTCGCCGGATCGCCGGGATCCGTGCCGGCGATCGCCTGCAGCTGCATCGCCGCGTCGTAGACCGACTGCGTGATCGGACCGGGGGAGTCCTGGGACGTCGCCGTCGGCAGGATGCCCGTGCGGCCGACGCGACCCACCGTCGGCTTGAGTGCCACCACCCCGGCGAGGCCCGCCGGCGCGATCATCTGCGACGTGTCCGTCGACGTCTCCGTGCCGACGGTCATCGCCGCCAGACCCGTGGACGTCGCCGCCGCCGCACCCGCGGACGAGCCGCCGACGTTGTTGTCCGTGTCGACCGGCAGGAGCACCTGGCCGCCGAGCGACGAGTAGCCCTCGGGCATGTCGCCGTCGAAGACGCCGCCGAGCTCCGAGACGTTCGTCTTGCCGAGGATGATCGCCCCGGCCGCCTTGAGCTTCGCGACGAGCGCCGCGTCGTCCGTGGCCTTCGAGTCCTGCAGGGCGATGGAGCCGCCGGTCGTCGTCATCCCGTCGACGTCGATGACGTCCGAGAGGAGGATCGGCAGGCCCTCGAGGCGCCGGCGCTGACCGCCCGCACGAGCCTCGTCGGACGCCTTCGCCTCGGCGATCGCGTCCGGGTTCAGGGCGCGCACGGCCTGGATGGCGGGGCCCTCGGCGTTCACGCGGGCGATCCGCGCGAGGTAGGCGCGGGTCAGCGTCTCCGACGAGATCCGCTTGGCGTTCAGCCGGTTCATGAGGCTCTGCGCCGTCTCGGTCTCGAGCGAGAAGCCCAGGTCCGGGACGTCGCCGGCCGCGGCCATGGCCTCGTCGTAGTCGGGGTTGCACGCGCCGCGGTCGGCGTACGGAGGCGCCGGCACGGTCTTCGCGCAGCGGTACATGCTCGGGTTGACCTCGGACACCGGCTCGCGCAGCTGCGTGCCCTGCTCGATGGCGAAGGCGACGCCGATCAGGTCGCGCTCCGAGTAGGCGTCGCCGTGGATGTTGAGGCTCAGGGCCCGGCGGGCCGTGTCGCTGTAGCCCATCGGGATCGTCAGCTGCGGGTAGCCGGCGCGGGCCCCGTTGCCGCCGACGCTGCCCACGACCGCGATGACGTCGTCGCTCGGGTCGTCGGTCCCGTTGTCCAGCGTCGACTCGATCTGCTCGTGCGTGAGCCGCTTGCCCTCGACGAGGCCGGTGCGGTACGCCACCGACGCGGCCGAGTCGTCCGAGATGTCGATGGCCTCCGACGCGGTGTGGGTGCTGTTGCCGAACTTCAGCGCCTGGGCGGCCTCCTCCTGGTTCGTCGCGATCTCCTCCGCGAGCGACTTGATCGGGGCGTTCGCGCCGAGGTGCTGGTAGTAGTGCGTGATGTCGCGCTTGGCCTCGTAGTTGAGGCTGAAGCCCGACGGGATCGGGGCGCTGAGCGGCTTCGCCGCGCGCTCGACCAGGATGGCTCCGGCGTCCTCGAGGGCGTCGAGCGCCAGGTCCAGCGTGCTGCCCTCGGTCCGCGTGCCGTTCCAGCCGACCCGCTTGCCGTCGACGAAGTCCAGGTCGAGCGCCGAGAGGTAGTCCGGGACGTCGGCGGGGACCGGCGGGATGACGTCCTCGTCGTCGACGCCGGGACCCCAGATGCCGGTGTAGTAGTCCGCGTTCTCCGCGTCGTAACCGGCGATCGACTGCAGCGTCATCGCGGCGTTCTCGACGGTCCGGTCCATCGGTCCTGCGGTGTCCTGGGCGGCCGAGATCGGGCCGATGCCGACGCCGGGGACGAGCCCGACCGTCGGGCGCAGGCCGACGAGTCCGTTGGCCGCGGACGGGGAGATGATCGAGCCCGAGGTCTCGGTGCCGATCGTCAGCGCCGACATCGCCGCCGCGCCGGCCGCGCCGGAGCCCGACGACGAGCCGCTCGGGCCCTGGTCGGCGTCGACGGCGTTGATGACCTGGCCGGTGAGGTTGGAGAAGCCGGAGTGCTGGCTGCCGAAGAAGTTGGCGAACTCCGACAGCCCGAGCTTGCCGAGGATGACCACGCCGCGTTCGCGCAGGTGCTTGACGAGCCCGGCGTCCTTCTCCGGGTACGAGTTGCGCAGCGAGTAGTTGCCGTTCGACGTGTACATGCCCTTCACGTCGATGAGGTCCTTCATGAGGATCGGCAGGCCGTCGGTCGGGCCGAGCAGCGCGCCGGCCTTGCGGCGGACGTCCGACGCCGCGGCCTCGCGCATCGCGTCCTTGTTGAACTGCGTCACGGCGTTCAGGCCGGGGCCGCGCTTGTTCAGCGCGGTGATCCGGTCGATGTAGGCCTGGGTCAGCTCGACCGAGGTCAGCGTCCCCGCCTCCATCATCTGCTCCGCCTGCGGGGCGGTCAGGGTCTCGAGGTCGAGGGTCGGTGCGGCCGAGGCCACCGGGGTGACCGTCCCGGCGGCGAGGCCGGAGACGATGAGGGCGAGGGCGACGTGACGTCGCCTCCGAGGACGTGAGGGTGACAAGGGGCGCTCCGTGAGGGTCGTGGGCATCGCCGGCCGGACCCCGAGGCCGCCGCGCGGACGCGGGGGCGCACGGCGGGACCGACGCCGGACGAACGGCGGCAACGCTAGGCGGGGAGCGCCGACGCGCCACTGTCCGCGGGTCCAATGGCGCGCAGGCGCTCAACATGGCGCAAAAGCGGGTATACGGCGCTTCTGCACATAGGTGGACTCCGTCGCGCCTGCGGGGACGGCGCTGTGCCCGGTGCGAAGCCGGCGGCGGTTGGATCCACAAGACCATAAACGGGATGCAATGGAGGGATCTCACATGGCCGCGGCGGCCGGACCGCGGCGGACGGCGTCCTCAGTCGCCCCGCCGGATGTGGGGGCGGCGCCCGATCATGGGGCCGGTGCGGCCGTTGCACCGGTCGTGGCCGTCCCCGCCGCCCCCGCTCCCGTGGCTGTGGTGTCGGTCCGCGCGCCCGGTCCGTTCTCCGCCGGCGGCAGGCCCAGCGCCTTCGCGATCCGGGTCGCGGGCGGGGTCAGCTTCGGGGCCCGGGCCGACAGCGCCAGCGCGGCGTCGCGGGCAGCCTCCGGGTCGTCGTTCGCCGCGGCGTCGCCGATCCGCACCAGGTCGCCGTCGAGCTCGCGGGCGATGCGCGTCAGCCGGTCGAAGTCCGGCACGAGCTCCTCGGGCGGCTCGAGCGCCGCCAGCTCGTCGATGCCGGCGCGGAACTGCTTCTCGACGCCGCGCACGTCGGCGGCGACCTGGGCGTTGGTCTTCCCGTCGGCGGTGTTCAGGACGACGCCGATGCGTGCGGTGACGACGTTGAGCTCCTTGCGCTGGCGGTCGTATGCGCCCTTGAAGACCTCGATCCTCGACGGCCCGTCGCCGCCACCGCCGCACGCGAGGAGTCCGGAGGCGGAGAGCGCGACGGCGGCCGCCAGGGCCGTGCGGCGGACGGCGTGGGGCCGGCGAGAAGGGGCGAGGGAGCTGCGGCGGAGCCCGCCGGCGGGCGTGGGGAGGGGCATGCCCGCCAACGTAGGACGGGCGTCCCGCGGTCGCATCGGGGGACTCCCCGGATCGAGGCGGTGGGCGTCGGGCGGAAGCCGGGCGCCGGGCGTGTCGCCCGGCCGCGCCGGCCCGTGCGGACTCAAACGCATGGTCGATCCGTCGGGAAGGGACGTGGCCGTGATTCCCGAAGTCCTGTCGAGGAATGGTCGACCACGTCCCGTCACACCAGGACGACCATCGGTGTCAGGCGTCGTCCGGCAGCCCGGCGAGCGCCCGGATGCCCGGGTAGAAGAGCGCGGTGATCCAGTCGACGAGCTCCTCCGGCGGCACGTCGCGGTTGGCCCGCCACCAGTAGGCCAGTCCTTCGAACGCCCCGTTCAGCGCGTGGGCGAGCGCCTCGATCCGCCACTCGTCGAGCTCGACGCCGAGGCCCTCGACGGTCTCGCGCGTCAGCACGGTCAGCAGCGCGCTCTGCTGGGCGCGGATCGCGAGGATCGGCTCGGCGCCGGGCTCCGGTCCGGCGGTCAGCAACAGGTCCCAGCCGCCCCGCTCCTCGGCGACGAAGCGCAGGAACGCGACCGCCCCGGCGCGCATCCGCCGCTCGGGATCGCTCTCGGACGTCGCGGCGGTCGCGACGACCTCTGCCAGCGCCCGGCCGGCCCGCTCGACGCAGCGCAGGTACAGCGACTCCTTGCTGCCGACGAGGTCGTAGACGACGGGCTTCGAGACGCCCGCCCGCGACGCGAGCTCGTCCATCGACGCGCCCTGGTAGCCCCGCTCCGCGAACAGCGACTCGGCGAGCCCGAGCACCTGCTGCTCGCGCACGGCGCGCGGGACGCGGCCGTGCGGGAAGTCGGCGACCACGGGCTCCGGGACGGGAGCGGGGTCGGAGGGCGGCTCGGGAGTGGGCATGCGGCCCGCCAATCATCGGGCATCGCGCGGCGCCAGGGGGATCCGGCCGCCCTCGGACCTCGCCGGCCCGGCGGTTCATGCCACGCGGACGGCCGCGCCCTCGACGACCCCGTCGCCGGTCCCGCCGGCCGCGGGCAGCGCGCCGCGCGGCCGCAGCCACCGGCGCACGTGCGCATAGACCCGCGCGTGGTGCAGCAGGGCGAGGTGATCGATGCCGCCGAGGATCACGACGTCGTCCTCCTCGAACGCCAGCCGGCGCTCGCCGCGGGCCCGGGACGCGGCGCTGGACGGCGTCACGAGCAGGTCGCCCAGGACGTTGGCCGCGAGCCAGGACTCCGGGTCCCGCGCCATCGTCGTGCCGACGGCGTGGTGACGGACGCCCTCCAGCAGCGGCACGTGGGTGCCGCGCTCGCCCCACGGCCAGCGGTCGACCGGCAGCGGCAGGTCGTCGAGGACGATCGCGCCGTCGCGCAGGTCGAGGACGCCGTCGCTGCGCAGCTCGAGCAGGTCGGCGAAGAGGCGGGTCTCGGGCAGCAGACCCGCGGCCCAGTGCACGGTCGCGGCGGCGCGCTCCAGGTTCGCGCCCAGGTGCGGGGCCCCCAGCGTCACGACGTCGTTCAGCGGCTCCAGCCAGCCGTGGCCGGTGTCGGCACCGACGGCGCAGGCGCTGCGGCAGACGAGGCCGCCCATCGAGTGACCGATGAGCGCCAGGTCACGGACGCCGCCGGGCCAGGCGGCGACGAGGCGCTCCAGCAGGCTCGCGAGCTCGGCCCCGTTCTGCGGGATCCGGCGCCCGCTGTTGTAGCGCAGGGAGACCACGTCGTACCCGAGGTCGCGGTGCAGGCGGCGCGCGTAGTACGCCTCGTCGTCCCCGCCGCGCTCCCAGGCGGCGTCGGTCATGCAGAGCCCGTGCACCAGGACGGCGACGCGCCCGCTCGGGAGCGGGAACGCGCGGCGCAGGTCGGCGGGCTCGAGGAGGACGTCGCGGCCGGCGACGCGGGCGGTCATCCGCAGCGCCAGCGGGCTGTCCTCGGCGGCGAAGCGCGAGCCGAACGCGCCGCCCAGCGCCCCGAGCAGCGCGTCGCCGAGGGGCCGGTCGGTCAGAGCCGGCAGGTCGTGGTCGGCCGGGCGGACGACGGCGGCGGAACGGGCGGCGCCCCGCAGCGCCAGGCCGCCGATCCCGCGGACGGCGGCGTAGACCCCGTCGGCGATCCCGTCGTGGACGCGCCCGACGGTCGTCGCCGTGGGACCGAGGACCGAGGTCGCGCCGAAGACGCGCCGGGCGATCGTCCGGTGGGTGGCCTGCACGTGGCCGACGCCGCCCTGGAAGGCTCGGGCGGCCGTCTCGCCGACGGCCTCGAGCTCGTCGCTCCTCATGCCGGTCCTCCGGTGTGCGCGTGGTCCAGCATCTCGGTGCACGATCGTACACCGATGCTCCGACCGGGTCGCGGGGCCGCTTCGCCGGACGCTTCACCACCCCGCCGGCTCCGCCCCGCTCAGCGCGGCCCCGGCACCTCGGACGCGACGTCCGCGAACCGCTCGCGCAGGTCGCGCTTGAGGATCTTGCCGCTGGCGTTCTTCGGCAGCGCGTCGACGACCCGGAACGCCTTGGGGACCTTGAAGCCCGCGAGCCGCTCGCGGCAGAACGCCCGCAGGGTCTCCGCGTCGACCTCGGCGCCCTCGCGGGGGACGACGACGGCGAGGACGCACTCGATCCACTCAGGGTGCGCGAGCCCGACGACCGCGACCTCGGCGATCGCCTCGTGCGCGTAGATCGCCTCCTCGACCTCGCGCGAGGCGACGTTCTCGCCGCCCGTCTTGATCATGTCCTTGATGCGGTCGACGACGGTGATGTAGCCCTCGTCGTCGGCGATGCCGAGGTCGCCCGAGTGGAACCAGCCGCCGGCGAACGCCGCGGCGGTGCGGTCCGGGGCGTCGAGGTAGCCGTGGATCGCGTGCGGGCTGCGCAGGACGATCTCGCCGACCTCGCCGGTGGGCCGCTCACTCCCGTCCGGGGCGGCGATGCGTGCCTCCACGTTCAGGGCCGCGCGGCCGGCGGACCCGGCCTTGCGCAGTTGGTCCTCCGGGCGCAGGACGGTCGACAGCGGCGCCATCTCCGTCTGGCCGTAGAAGTTCCACAGCCGCAGCTCCGGCCGGCGACGCGACAGCTCCTTGAGGACCTCGACGGGCATGATCGCCGCGCCGTAGTAGCCCTTCGCCAGCGTCGAGAGGTCGCGTCGGTCGAAGTCCGGGTGACGCAGGAGGCCGATCCAGATCGTCGGCGGGGCGAAGAACATCGTCGCGCCGTGCTCCTCGATCGTCGCCAGCACGCTCGCCGGGTCGGGGGCGGGGAGGATCACGCTCGTCATGCCGAGCTGGATCGCCGGCAGCAGGAAGACGTGCTGCTGGGCGACGTGGAAGAGCGGCAGCGCGTGGACCTGCACGTCGGCGGCGGCCATCTCGCCGTCGACCATGCACGTGGAGTAGTTGGCGATCAGCGCCTCGTGCGAGAGGACCGCGCCTTTCGGCCGGGACTCGGTGCCGGACGTGTACATCACCTGAGCGGGCGCGTCGGACGCCACGAGCGGGTCCGGGACCGGCGCCCCCGTGTCCTCCAGCAGCACCTCGAAGGGCTCCCAGTGGCCCCGCGCACCGTCGGCGTCGATCACGGCGCGGACCCGCAGCCGGCCGGCCGCACCGGCGACGTCGACCGCCTCGTCGGCGGCGCCGAGCAGCGCGTCCTGGGCCAGCAGGCCGACGGCGCCGGAGTGCTCCAGCACGTAGCCGACCTCCGCGCCGCCGAGCATGAAGTTGACGGGGACGAGGACCGCCCCGGCGCGCGCGACGCCGAAGATCGCCTGCACGTACGGCAGGCCGTTGCGGGCCAGCAGGGCGATCCGGTCGCCCGGCCCGATGCCGCGCGCGGCCAGCGCCGCGGCGATGCGGTCGGCGTCGGCGTCCAGCTGCGCGTACGTCCGGCCGCGCGGATCGGGGACCCCGGCCTCGACCACGGCGGTGCGGTCCGGGAACCGCCGCGCCGACCGGTGCAGGAGGTCGGCGAGGGTCTGCCGGCGCGCCCGGGCGACGGTGTCCTCCAGGTCGGACGAGGCGGCGGTCGTGGGGGCGGCGGGCGAGCTCATCGGCGCCATCCTCGCAGGGCCCGGGGCCCCCGCGGGCCGGATCCGGACGGCCGTTGGTGCGTGCGCCGTACCCGTCCCGCGGACGCCCGACCGTCCGGTCGTGCGCCCCCATCCGTAGGGCTTCCGACGGTCACGCCGGTACCCTTCACGGGTGGCTGATTGGCGCTACGAGGAGCACCTGCGCTCGCCCGTCGGGCTGGCGGAGCTCCCGCCCACGGGGTACGACGGCGTCGCCGGAGGCGCGGCGTGCGGCGACCTCGTGCGCGTGGTCGTCGGCATCGACGGCGACCGCGTCGCGTCCGCGGGCTTCGTGGCCGAGGGCTGCGGCGCCCTGACCGTCTGCGGCTCGGTGGCGTGCGAGCTGCTCGAGGGCGCGACGATCCGCGACGCCGCGCGCATCTCGATCGACGCGCTGGCGGAGGAGGTCGGCGGCCTGCACCCCGGCAAGCGCCACGCCGCCGAGCTCGTCGTCGACGCCCTGCACCGGGCCCTCGGCTCTGCCGTGGCCGCGGAGGCGTCACCCGGCGACGAGGATCCGCGCGGCACGCTGGTCGCGATGAGCGGCGGGGTCGACTCGGCCGTCGCCGCCCTGAAGGCCGGCCCCGACGCCGTCGCCGTGACGCTCGAGCTCTGGCGCGACCCGGCCAACGACGCCGAGTCGTCCTGCTGCTCGCACTCCGCCGTCCGCCGCGCCCGCGACCTCGCCCACCGGATGGGCATGCCGCACCTGACGCTCGACCTGCGCGACGCGTTCCGCGACGGCGTCGTCACCCCGTGGATCGAGGACCACCGCAACGGCCTGACGCCGAACCCGTGCGTGCGCTGCAACGGCAACGTGCGCCTGGACGCGATGCTCGGTCTCGCCGACCGGCTCGGCTGCGCGACGCTGACGACCGGCCACTACGCCCGGACGACCGACGACGGCCTGCTGCGCCTGGCGGTCGACCCGGGCAAGGACCAGGCGTACATGCTGAGCGGCCTCCGGCCGTCCTCGATCGCGCGGATGCGGTTCCCGCTCGGGGCGCTGCTGAAGCCCCAGGTCCGCGCGCTGGCGGAGGAGGCCGATCTCCCCGTCGCCCGCACCCCCGACTCCCAGGACCTCTGCTTCCTCGCCGGCACGGGCCGCTCCGAGTTCCTCGCGCGCCACGGCGGCCTGGTCGACAAGCCCGGCCCGATCCGCGACGCCGAGACCGGCCGCACCCTCGGCGAGCACCAGGGCGCCCACCTCTACACGCTGGGCCAGCGCCGCGGCCTGGGCGTCGGCGGCGGTACCCCGCGCTACGTCGTGGCCACGGACGTGAAGACGAACGTCGTCACCGTGGGCCCCAAGGAGCTGCTGATGACGGACCAGGTGACGCTGACCGACGTCGTCCTGCACGTCGAGCCCTGGCGGGTCGACGCCGTGAAGCTCCGCTACCGCCAGCAGCCCCGTCGCGCCCGGATCGTCGCGTCGCCCGACGTGGGGGAGACGGGCCCGGGCGCGCTGGTGCTCGAGGAGCCGCTGCTCCAGGCCGCTCCGGGCCAGACGGCGATGCTGCTCGACGGCGACGTCGTCGTCGGCAGCGCGACGATGGCCTGAGGCCGGCGCTCCGACGAGCGCGGCCGGCGCCGGCCGCCCACGTGGCGCAAGGCGCGAGGCCGACCCGCCGACCCGGACATCGGGCGGTCCCCACGGGAGGGCCGGGCCGGCTCGCTACGGTCGGACCATGTCCCGTCCCGGAGCACGCCGATGAAGGTCTCGATCGTGGAGCTGGGAACCGTGCGGCCTGGTGAGACCGAGGTCGACGGCCTCGCCGACGCCGTCGTGACCGCCCGGCACGCCGACGCCCTGGGCTTCCACCGCGTGTGGTTCGCCGAGCACCACCTCGCGTCGTCCAACGCCTCGCACCACCCGGAGCTGCTGATCGCGGCCGCCGGAGCGGTCACCCGTGGCATCCGCGTCGGGTCCGGGTCGGTGCTGCTGAACCACTACAGCCCGTTCAAGGTCGCCGAGATGTTCCAGCAGCTCGAGGCGATGTACCCGGGCCGCGTCGACCTCGGGATGGGGCGCGCCACGAGCGGGCAGGTCATCGACCTGGCGCTCCAGCCCGACCGGGCGTCCCGGCCGGTCGACGACCACCGCGAGCGCGTGTCCGAGGTGCTCGCGTGGCTGTACGAGCGCTTCCCGGACGGTCACCCGTTCGCCGGCCACCCGCTGATGCCGTCGGTTCCGCACGTCCCGCAGACGTGGCCGCTCGGGTCCAGCTCGCAGGGGCCGGCGCTCGCCGGCGAGCTGGGCCTCGGCTACGCGTTCGCGGGCTTCATCCACCCGCTGTTGGCGACCGACGCGCTGCAGGAGTACCGGCGGGCGTTCCGGCCCCGCGGCTTCGACGCGGAGCACCCGCGGGCGATGCTCGCCGTGAACGTCGCGATGGGGGAGGACGACGCCGACGGCGACCGGCTCGCCCTGTCGGCCAAGGGCTTCTACGCCCGCCTGATGCGCGGGGGCATCGGGGCGACGATGCCGACGCCGGAGCAGGCGCTGCGCGAGCTGGCCCCGGCCCAGCGCGACGAGCCCACGACCATCGTCGGCGACCGCTGGCCGCGCTTCGTCGCCGGCGGCCCCGAGCGCGTGCGGGCGACCCTGGAGCAGATGCTCGAGGCGAGCGGTGCCGACGAGCTGATGTGCCAGAACCTGATCGCGGCCCCGGAGGACCGGCGGGGGTCCCATGCGCGGATCGCGGCGGCGTTCGGGCTGGAGGCCGGCAGGACGACGAGACGGATCGGCCCACCGGGCGCCGCTGACGTTGACGGTTGTCTACGCCATCTAGCCTCTGAACTGAGGCCATCTCTTATCCGTATGCTTTGCGGCGGGCGGCCCTCAGCCGGAGTAGCGTGCGCCTCGAACCGCTCGTGGAGGCGTTAGGAGGCGCGGAGCATGGCCTACGACGAGACCACCTTCCGCCGGCCTGGTGACGAAGACACCCCGACCGACCCGGCGGCGTACCGGCGCCGGGTGCAGTACGACGACACCGCCGGCACGACTCTCGACCAGTCGTTGCGGGCGCCGGTGACCACGGGCGCCGTTCCCGTCGTGGAGGACGACCGGGACCGGCTCGGTATCCACCTCGGCTGGGAGGTGGTGCTGCTGGTCGCCGCGGGTGTCATCGGCTTCCTGCTGTTCCGCGAGGATTCCGCCGCGTTGCAGCGACCCGCCCTCGACACGCTGCTCGTCACCGGCGCCGCGATCGGGCTGCTCACCCTCGGCGCCGGGCTGAGCCTGCGGGCCGGCGTGCCGAACCTCGCCGTCGGTCCGATCGCCCTGGCCGCGTCCCTGCAGTACGCGGAGAACAGCGACAAGGGTGTGCTCGAGGCGCTCGTCCCGGCCCTGATCATCGCCGCGGCCGGTGGTGTCGTGGTCGCCATCCTGGTGGCCGGCCTGCACGTGCCGGCCTGGGCGACCACGCTGGCGGCCGGGTTCGCGGTGATCGTCTACGTGCAGTTGCGGGTCGCTCCGGTCCAGGTGCAGGGCGACTGGGACCCGACCGACCAGGCGTTCCTGCTGTTCGGCGGGTTCGCTCTGCTGGCCGTCCTGGGTGCCGGGCTGGGCGCGATCGGCCCGGTGCGGCGGTTCGTCGGCCGGCAGCGGGCCGCCGGTGATCCGGCCCGCCGGCGGGGAGCCATGGCGGCCGTACCGGTCGTGATCGGGCTCGTGCTCTCGTCACTCTTCGCGGTCGGCGCCGGCCCTTGATCGGGAAGCCGAGCAGGTCGACGTTCCCGGACAGGTCCGCCAGCCGCTTGCCCTTGCACGGCGACGACGGGTCGTCCTTCAGG